>CAMJRQ010000011.1 GCA_946408305.1 uncultured Prevotellaceae bacterium | reverse complement strand
GAGCAGCTCCAGGTTGTTGTCGCGCGCCTTGGTGAAGCCCCGGATGGGAGCCAGCGAGTGGTTGTTCACCTCGAGCAGCGTGTGGGCGCGCTTCGCTGCCACGACGAGCGCCTCGAAGTCGAGCTCGGCCGTCCCGTCGGCCGGGTGGCTGATGATGTGCACCTTGGGGTGATTTATCACTCGGACGACGCCCTCGGTGTTCTCTTCTCGCGAGCCGCCCGTCCAGCAAATGGAGTGAATGCCGGCAATGCGGATGTCCATGCGGTCCATCAGCTGGTCGTCGACGTCGAGCGTGCCCTGCGTGTCCAGGATGTTCATCTCGCAGCCCATGAGCAGCCTCAGGCTGCCCATCTGGCGCGGCACGATGTGCATGTTGCGGAAGTAGAGCGTGGAGCATGTGCCGGGAATCGAGGGCCCGTGTTCCGTAATGCCCAGCACGCGCAGCCCCCTCTCCTGCGCCGCCCGCACCATCTCGCTGAGCGTACTGTAGGCATGGCCCGACGCCACGGTGTGGGTGTGGAGGTCGAGCAGGGGGCGGAGATTTGTTTGTGTCATGTTCTTATTCTTCATTATCTTGTTCATTGTCAGACGAGGCCCCTTCCTTGTTTCGTCTCACCACGAGCGAGGCCTCCCTCTCGCGCGGCGAGCAGTAGGACGAGTAGAGCGCTTCGTGGTCTTCGCGGAAGGCTTTGCCGTCGAAGGTCATGACGGTGCGAGGCGGAGTGTAGCTTACGCTGAACTTGGCCGAATCGATTCGCTCCATTCCCCGCTTCTCCATCTGCTGCATGATTTGCTTGCGCAGGGCATCCATCTGTTCCTCGATGGCAGCCTTCTCTCCGAGCAGGCGGGTGAGCTTCTGCTCGTAGGCGCCGAACCAATCGGCGGGTTCTCCCTGCGCGGCTTGCTTCTGCGTCAGGAGCGGTGCGATGCCGGCCGCAGGGAAGGGCAGTTCCTCCTGACTGGGAGCCTCCCGGCTGGGAGCGTATTCCCTGATTACCTTCAGGAACGCGGCGCCGAGCATGTCGCGCTTGTGGTCGCCGATGCCGAAGGTGTTGCCGAAGGCTTCGAGGGTGGTGGGCCGTTCGGCAGCCAGATGGTGCAGCGAGCGGTCGGAGAGGACGATGTAGGCCGGCCAGTTGTGCTCGTCGGCTATCTGGCGGCGCAGTTCCCTGAGTTTCTCGAAGAGTTCCTTGGTGTCGTCACTCGTCGCTGCGGCTTCCACCATGTTCTCTGCTGCTTCCCTCTGCCGCTTGCGGCGCGCCTTCACGCTGAAGTCCTCGCGGTTTATTACGGCCAGCCTGACGGTGCGCTCGCCGCGCAGCACCTCTCGCCCAAGCTCGGTGACCCTCAGGTGGCGGTCTTCGTTGTAGGCTATCTCGATGAATCCCATCTGCAGCATTTGCAAGAGGTAGTCGTGCCAGTCGCGGTGGGGAATGTCGCGCCCCGCGGCGAAGGTCTTGAGCTGGTCGTATTGATGCGCGACCACCTCGGGCGACATGGAGCCGCGCAGGATGTCGATGGTGGTTATGAAGCCGATGTTTTCTCCCGTCCGTATGATGGCCGACAGGGCTTTCTGCACGAGGGTTGTGCCGTCGAACGACTGGGGCGGTGTGTGGCAGACGTCGCAGTTGCCGCAATCGCGGTCGCTCGTCTCGCCAAAGTAGTTCAGCAGGATGCGGCGTCGGCACACCTGTGCCTCGGCATACTCCTGCATCCGCTGCAGCTTCTCCAGGTTGATTTCCTGCTGGCCGCTCTCGTCGGCAAACTTGCGCAGGGTGATGATGTCCTGCAGGTTGTAGTAGAGCACCGTCTCGCAGGGCAGTCCGTCGCGCCCGCCGCGCCCTATCTCCTGATAGAAACTCTCGATGCTCTTGGGCAGGTTGTAGTGCGCCACGAAGCGGATGTTGCTCTTGTCGATTCCCATGCCGAAGGCGATGGTGGCGCAGACAATCTGAGTGCGGTCTTCGGCGAAATCGTCCTGCACACGGTCGCGCTCCGTTGCCGGCAGCCCGGCATGATAGACTCCCACCCGCAGGCCCGCCTTCCTCAGTTTCTCGGCCAGCGCTTCGGTGGTCTTGCGCGCCAGACAGTAGATGATGCCGCTCTCGCCTGGGTGGCGGCGAATCAGCTCCAGCAGCGAGCGCATCTTTTCGCGGGCCGAATAGCCCCGTTTCACGTCGAGGCTCAGGTTGGGGCGGTCGAAGGAGCCGATGAACGTCCGCGCCCCTTCCAGATGGAGCTGCTTGAGGATGTCCTGCTTCGTAATCTTGTCGGCCGTGGCTGTCAGAGCCATGATGGGCACTCCGGGGAACCCTTCGCGCAGCTGGCCCAGCTGTGTGTATTCGGGCCGGAAGTCGTGCCCCCAGCTCGAGATGCAGTGCGCCTCGTCGATGGCGAAGAGCGCTATCTTCATCTGCCGCAGGAAGCCCACCATGCCTCCCACCAGACGCTCGGGCGAGATGTAGAGGAGCTTCACATCGCCCCTCGCCACACGCTCCATGATGGCGCGGTTCGTCGTCTCGTCGTTGTTGCTGTTCAGCGCTTCGGCCGCGATGCCGTTGGCCCGGAGGCCGCCCACCTGGTCCTTCATCAGCGAGATGAGCGGCGATACGATGACCGCCATGCCCTCCAGGGCCAGTGCGGCAATCTGGAAGCACAGCGACTTGCCGCCGCCCGTAGGCATCAGCACCAGCGAGTCGCCTCCGCCCATGGTGTGGCGGATGATTTCCTCCTGCATGGGCCGGAAACGGTCGAACCCGTAGTAGGCCTTCAGCAGATGGCCGATGTCGGGGGAGCTCGGTTTATAGTTCATAGTTCATAGTGCATAGTTGGTTCCATTATGGATTGACCAGTCCGGTTATCCGCTCCGCCATCTCCTGCGGGAAGTGGAGCCGCGGGTCGGGCGACGGAGAATGAATGGAACTGAGAAAGTGGGGGAGCTCCTGACGATAGATGCGGCGCATGCGGCAGTTGGCCTCGTCTGTGCTGCGACACGAGAAGCTGATGTTGGCCAGCCTGTCGGCCAGCTTGATGAGCGGCGCGTAGGGCGTCTGGCGTATGCCCTGGTAGTAGCGTTCGTCGGCTCGCTCGGCCCGTGTGCGGCCCTTCTCGTTGGTCAGTGCATAGACAATCTCGGTGGCCATGAGCGCCTGCTCGGCATCCATGAACCGAAGGGCGGTGCGCCGCACGTCGTTGTAGGTCTGGCGCGCATCCTCGATGCTGTCGTGAAACCAAGCGCCGAAGAGCATCGGCAAGATGTCCTCCTCGCGGCTGCACACCTCGTGGCCGTACTCCATTACAGCCCCGGCCACCCTATCAAGATGGTAGCCATAGGGCAGTTCTCCGCCGTAGTGCTGGTTCACGCTGTCGTGCAGGCGGTGGGCCTCCAGCCGAATCTCCTCCAGCAGGTCGTGGTGAGCCTCCGTCCAGCGGTCGAATGTCTCCTTCTTCATCTTTCGTCGGATTTCCAGCACAAAGGTACGAGTAAGCGAGCGGAAAAACAAATATATTTGAATTTTCCCGAGCGGGAGTACTTTCGGCGAAGCACAAAGGTACGCAGAAATTGGCTAAATCGGAAGAAATTGCGTACCTTTGTGGCCGTAAAACGATACTTCCATGCCACGCATTTCCCTTCTTCTCCTCGGCCTGCTGTGCGTCCTGAACGGCCATGCGCAGCGATTCGAGGACCTTTTCGAGGACCGCACGCTGCGCCTCGACTATTCCTTCAGCGGCGACAACCGCCACCAGCAGATCGCGCTCGACGAGCTGCTCACGAGCCCCGGCTGGTTCGGCAGGCGAGTGAACCTGAACCGCCTGCTACTGCAGGGCAACGGCCAGCTGACCATGACCGACACGCTGGGCCGCGACACGCTCTATCGCCACTCTTTCAGCACCCTCTTCCAGGAGTGGCAGACGACCGAGGAGGCCACCCGCCTCTGGAAGTCCTTCGAGAACGTCTTCCTCGTGCCCATGCCCCGCCGGCCCGTCCTGATGACCGTCACGCTCACCGACACCCACCACCGCGTCACCGGACGTCTCACCCACCGCATCGACCCCGCCGACATCCTCATCCGTCCTCTGGCTCCTACCCCTGCCCCTTGGCGCTATCTGCGCCGCGCTGCCGACAGCCGCCAGGCCATCGACATCGTCTTCGTGGCCGAGGGATATTGTAAGAGCGAGATGCGCCGCTTCCGCCGCGACTGCCGCGAGAGCATCGATGCCCTGCTCGCCCACGAGCCCTTCCGCTCCCTCTCAAGCCGCCTCAACTTCATCGCCGTCTTGTCGCCCTCGGCCGAGAGCGGCGTCAGCATCCCGCACAAGGGCCAGTGGCACTCCACCGCGCTGGGCAGCAACTTCGACACGTTCTACTCCGACCGCTACCTGACCACCCTCCATCTCAAGCGGCTCCACGACCTCCTCGCCGGCGTCCCCTACGAGCACATCATCATTCTGGCCAACACCGACAACTATGGCGGCGGAGGCATCTACAATAGCTATCTGATGAGCGCCGCCCACAACGCCAAGAGCCGCCCGGTGGTGGTGCACGAGTTCGGCCACAGCTTTGCCGGACTGGCCGACGAATACTACTACGACGATGCCTTCGAGGAGACGTATCCTGCCGACACCGAGCCCTGGGAACCCAACATCACCACGCTCAAGGACTTCGCCTCGAAATGGGCCGACATGCTGCCCGCTGGCACTCCGATTCCCACCCGCCCCAGCGGCCAGGACGTCTACACGCAGCTCGGTGTCTACGAGGGCGGCGGATATCAGTCGCGAGGCGTCTACCGGCCCGTGCAGGAGTGTCGCATGAAAATCAACGAGGCTCCCGTCTTCTGCCCCGTCTGCGAACGGGCCATTCGCCGCATGATTCAATATTCCACCGAGCCGATGGCGTGGTAGGCGGCGTGAGCAATTCTTTACGGAATTTTTCGAGTTTGTCTGAACCGAGCGGAGCAAAAACGGAAACAACGTGGAGTCCTGACCCACGCAACGCGTTGTTTTGACCCAAACTCCACGTTGTTATTGCCCGAGAATGCCGTTGTTTCGGTCCGAACATCGTTTCGCTCAGAAAAACGCGAAATTTTGGAGTGTTGATAATCAAAAGGTTAATAACCTTGTGCTTCTCGAAAGAGCATAAAAATCCCCCGAAAAGGGTCAAAAACGACCCATTTCGGGGGTGGGGTAGTAACGGGAAATCCTGCGGAAGAATCCGATATCTTTACATTTCGTTCTCCTTCGTACGCTTGCTAAGTAAAAAATTATCTGCGCCGCAGGCGTAGCATGGAGCGCACAGCCTTGATGAGGCCCGTGCCGATGCGCACGCCCTGATAGATGGCCATGCCGTTGCCCACCAGGTTGCTCACGTTGGCAAAGTGGTTGCCAGCCTTGGGCACCGTGCCGAAGATGTCGCGCGTCGATTCGGAGATGCGCGACTGCGACTTGCGAATCTCGCGGCCAATCTTCTTCTTCTCGCTGCGCAGCGAGCGCAGGATGTCGGTCTCGCGGATGGTCAGGTTATTCATGGGCTGGTTCCTCCTTCTCGGTATCAGGTGTCTCTTCGGCCGGGTCCTCGCCGCTGATGCTGCTGAACATCCCCACGATGAGCCGCGAGATGGGCACGAGAACCCACCGCTTGCGGTTGGCATTGAAGATGGCCAGCGCCAGCGCCAGCAGGGCGGCTATGACAAGGAAACCCACGGCTGTGCTGCCGGCCTGGTGCCCTATCCACATGGCCAGGGCAAAGGTGAGGAAGAACAGCAACATGGCTCCGAGCACAAAGCACACCTCGGCCACGGCAATGGTGGTGAGGAGCACGATGAGCTTGTCGGCCGCATCGAGCGCCACATAGCGCTTCTGCAGGCTCAGATAGCTCTGCAGCTCGTTCAGTAGCGAGCGAAACTTGGCGGTGTAGCTGGGCAAGAGCTTAGAGTTAAGAGTTAAAAATCAAGAGTTAAGAAAAATTGTTCCCACACTCCCCTTTAGGGGGCTTGGGGGCTTTATTCCTCCTCTTTGGTGGCGGTCTGGAGTTCCTCGGCAATCTCGTCTACCAGGCTCTCCATCTCCTTTTTGTTCAGCTTGATGCCGCGCTTGCGCAGTGCCTCGGCAATCTTGTCACGGAGTTCGCTTCCCTTCTCGGGGGCAAAGAGAAGACCACAGGCTGCACCCACTGCGGCGCCGCCCAGAAATGCTACGAAATAGTTGAAAGCTCTCATCTTATTACGGTTTTTGAGTTAAGTTTCGGTGCAAATATACGCCTTTTTTCAGAGAATGAGCCTTTCCGACGAAAATAATCGTGATTTTTAACGTTTTTTAGCGGCCAGAGTGTTGCCCCAGTCAATAATTATTGCTAACTTTGCGGCAAATAAGAGATTCAAAACCTTTTTATCAAAACTCAATTCAAAAAATGAAAAAGACATTATTGATGGGTGCTGCCATTTGTGCAGTCTTTGCAATGAGTTCCTGCAAGAGCAAGGAGAGTGCTTACAAGAAGGCCTATGAGAAGGCTCAGGCACAGCAGGTGCAGACGACGACCACTCCGACCACGGTCCAGACGACCACTCCGACCACGGTGACCACCGTCACTCCCGCCCAGCCCACGACGGATTACAGCAACGTGAGCGTGCGCACAGAGAACTTCTCGCTCGTGTCGGGTGCTCCGCTGAAGGCCTACAGTGTGGTTATCGGCAGCTTCGGCGTGAAGGCTAACGCCACACGTCTGAGCGAGACACTGGCTCAGAAGGGTTACACTCCGCGCGTGCTGCAGGCATCCACCACGAACGGCACGATGTATCGTGTGGTGGCCACCAGCTACGACTCGAAGGCCGACGCTGCACAGAGCCGCAACAACCTGGAGGCCCAGTATCCCGGTGCCTGGTTGCTCTACCAGAAATAATCGCTCGCCTTACCTTATATAAATAGGTGGGTAGAGTTCTTTCTATCGATTATGGGGTCCGTCGCACCGGTTTGGCTGTGACGGACCCCTTGCAGATAATTGCAGGCGGGCTTCAGACGGTGGAGACGCCGCGGCTGATGGCTTTCCTGCGCGACTATGTCGGGCGCGAGCCGGTGGAGCGCTTCGTCGTGGGCCTGCCCCGGCAGACCAACGGACGCGACAGCGACAATCTCCCCCGCGTGCGCCAGTTCGTGGCCCGGCTCGAGAAAGCCTTCCCCGAGATTCCCGTCGAGATGTGGGACGAGCGCTACACCAGCGTCTTGGCTCATCGCACGATGCTGGAGAGCGGGCTGGGCAAGATGGCCCGGCGCAACAAAGCGCTGGTCGACGAGATTAGCGCCACCATCATCCTGCAAGGATGGATGGAGAAATCAGTCAAGAGTTAAGAAAACACGCAAATTACCATAAATTCCCTAAGATGGTTCTTCCAATCTATACTTACGGACAGCCGGTGCTACGCCAGGTGGCACAGGACATCACCAAGGACTATCCCGAACTGCCGCAGCTCATCCAGAATATGTACGAGACGCTGGAGCGCAGCGAAGGCATCGGACTGGCCGCCCCCCAGGTGGGGCTGAGCATCCGGCTCGTGGTCATCAACCTGGATGTCCTCAGCGAGGATATGCCCGAATACAAAGGTTACGTCAAGACATTCATCAATCCCCACATCGTGGAATTCGACGACACCGAAACCGACACGCAGGAGGAGGGTTGCCTCTCGCTGCCCGGCATTCACGAGAAGGTGAAGCGCCCCACCCGCATCCATGTGACCTATCTCGACGACCAGTTCCAACCGCATGACGAGTGGGTGGGAGGCTATCTGGCCCGTGTGATGCAGCACGAGTTTGACCACCTCGAGGGCTGCGTCTTCACCGACCACCTGATGGGTCTGCGTAAGCAGATGGCTAAGAGCAAGCTCGCCTCGATTCAGAAGGGCAAGTTCACCTGTAACTACAAGGTAAAGGTCAAACGATAGCGCCACGCACATGAGCCTCTCCCGGAAGGTCCTACCCCTTGCGATGCTTCTTCTCACCTTCATGTGGAGCGGGAGAGGCAGTGCCCAGATTAACACTGAGCGCGTGCTGCTCATGGGGCGCAATGCCCTCTACTACGAGGACTATGTGCTGGCCATCCAGCGCTTCAACATGGTCATCAATGCCAAGCCGTGGCAAAGCGATGCCTATTTCTATCGGGCGCTCGCCAAGTTCTACCTCGAAGACTATCAGGGAGCCGAAATCGATTGCGGCTACGCCCTCGAGCGCAACCCCTACCTGGCCAACCAATACATGCTCCGAGCCCTCTGCCGCATCAATCAGAATCGCTATCAGCTGGCCGAGGAAGACTACCTGAAGACACTCGAAATCAATCCCATGGAACGCAACAGCTGGCACAACCTGGTGCTCTGCCAGATGGAACTGAAGGAGTATGAGCGGGCCGATTCGTCGCTCGACCAGATGATACGCTACTGGCCAAAGGAGGCTTCGCACTGTTCCCTGAAGGCCCAAGTGGCGCTGGCCCGGGAGGATACGCTGCGGGCCGAAGAATGGCTTGACCGGGCACTCGAACTGAATGCCTACGAAGGCTCAGCCTGGAGCATGAAGGCCATGCTGCAAGCCTGCCGGAAAGAATACCAGAAGGCCGAGGAATCGCTGGACAAAGCCATCGTGCAGATGCCGCGCGTGGCCGGACTCTATATCAACCGTGCCCTGGCCCGCTACTACCAAGACAACCTGCGCGGGGCCATGTCGGACTACGACGCGGCGCTCGACATCGCACCCTCGAACTATCTGGGCCATTTCAACCGCGGACTGCTGCGTGCCCAGGTGGGCGACGACAACCTAGCCATCGAGGACTTCAACTTCGTCCTGAAAATGGAGCCCGACAATACGATAGCGCTCTATAACCGTGCCCTGCTGCTCGACAACGTGGGCGACTACAACGGAGCCATCCGCGACATCAGCGCCGTGATAAAGGACTACCCCGATTTCTGGCAAGGCTACAGCAAACGGGCAGAGATTCGCCGCAAGGTGGGCGATACGCCCGGCGCCGAGCGCGACGAGTTTAAGGTGCTCGAGGCCCGGCTGGCTGCGGCGGCAGGAACCTACAAGCCGAGCGGGAAGACGCGCAAGAAGAGCGAGCGCAACATCGAAGAATATGACAAACTGGTGGAGGAGGACGTGCAGGAGCCCGAGAACGAATATGCCAGCGAGTATCGCGGACGCGTGCAGAACCACATGGCCGAGTTGCGCGTCGAACCCCTCTACGTGCTGACCTATTACCGCCAAATTTCCGATGTCAAGACCTACGTGGCCTATAGCAAGGAACTGGATGAACTCAACGCCCGCCATTTGTTGCCCGGCGAACTTTATCTGACATCCCTCGAGGGCACCATGACCGAGGAAAACATTCAGCAGCACTTCGCATGGATTGCCGAACTGACCGAGCTGCTGGAGAAAAATCCCCACGACGGCAAACTGCTGCTACGCAGGGCACTCGACTATTACCATGTGCGCGACTTCGAGAACAGTATCTCCGACCTGAATGCCCTGCTCGCGGCCGACAATGACAATGTGCTGGCGCTCATGCTGCGTGCCCAGTGCCGTTTTGCCCAGCTCGAAGTGTCGCGCACCACGGCCTCTGCCGCCGATCTCCGGTTGGGGTATCTCATGGTGCTCCAAGATTATACGCATGCCGCCGATGTGCAGCCCGACGTGGCCTATCATTTCTATAACAAAGGTAACCTGTACGTCCAACTGGGCGAATACGGCAATGCCGTCCAGGCCTACACCGAGGCGCTCCGTCTCGATCCCCACTTCCCCGATGCCTATTACAGCCGCGGCGTGGCACGTCTGCTCTCGGGGCAGAATGCCGAAGGACTGAACGACCTGAGCCAAGCCGGCGAATACGGACTTTATTCGGCCTACAACCTGATAAAAAAGTATTCCGAGAAACACCAGCGGACGACCGAAACGAAACAGTAGGACCCTTGCGCGAAGGAGAAAAATCGGTTGTTTCCCTAAAAATATCTCGAAAATATGCCGCTCGTATCGGGATTTTTACTATTTTTGTGTGCCGAAAGAAGCAACAGATAACCCGACCGAGAGTCTCAACCTATGACCCATCTCGTACTGCCGACCAGCGATGAGCATCGTCTCAGTTTCTATCTGGCGATGGAGGAATATGCCGCCCGCCAGTTGAGGATGGCTGACGACGTGTTTTTCATGTGGCAAGTGGAGCCAACTGTAATCTTCGGCCGTAACCAGGTCATCGAGAACGAGGTGAACATCGAATACTGCCGCCAGCATGGCATCCAGTTCTACCGGCGCAAGAGTGGCGGAGGATGCGTCTATGCCGACCGCTCGAACCTGATGCTCAGCTACATCACTCCCTCGGAGCAGGTGGTCGAGACGTTCGAACGCTATCTGCGCATGGTGGCCGACATGCTGAGCGAGTTGGGCCTTGCTGCCACGACGACCGAGCACAACGATGTGCTGGTGGACGGGCGCAAGGTGTCGGGCAATGCCTTCTATCGTGTGCCTGGTTACAGCATCGTTCATGGCACCATGCTCTTCGATACCGACATGCAGCACATGCTCCATGCCATCACACCGCCGCAGCACAAACTGACGGCCCACGGAGTGGAGAGCGTCAGGCAGCGGATAGCACTGCTCAGGGAACTGACGGATGTCTCGCTCAACGAGTTTAAGGACTTTGCCATCGCCCGCCTCTGCAACCGCGCCTACGAACTGACGGATGCCGACCTGGCTGCCATCGAAGACCTGGAGCAAGAATACCTGAACACCGAATTCATATACGGCAAACATAAAACGATTGAATAACATGGAAAAGAAGACATGTCTCTATGACCGCCACGTGGCGCAGGGCGCACTGATGTCACCCTTCGGCGGATTTATCATGCCCATCCAGTACACGAACATCACCGACGAGCACCAGGCCGTGCGTCAGCACTGCGGTGTCTTCGACGTGAGCCACATGGGCGAAGTGCGCATCACCGGTCCCGACGCCGAGCGCTATGTGAACCATATCTTCACGAACGACGTCACCGAGGCTCCCGTCGGGCAGATTTATTATGGCATGATGCTCTATCCGAACGGTGGCACGGTGGACGACCTGCTGGTCTATAAGATGGGCCACAACGATTTCTTCCTGGTCATCAATGCAGCCAATATCGACAAGGACGTGGCCTGGATGCGTGAGCACACCGAGGGCTTCGACATCTCCCTGGAACACCAGAGCGACTATTACGGTCAGCTGGCAGTGCAAGGCCCCGAGGCCGAGCGGGTGGTGGAGGAAGTGCTCAGCCTGCCCTGTAGCGAGCTGAAGTTCTACACGGCCAAGACACTCCAGGTGGCCGAAGCCGACGAAGGCGAGACCATCATCGTGTCGCGCACGGGCTACACCGGCGAGGACGGGTTCGAGATTTACGGTTCGCATGCCTTCATCCAGCAGTCGTGGGACAAACTCATGGCCAGCGGACGTTGCAAACCCTGCGGGCTGGGCTGCCGCGACACGTTACGCTTCGAGGTGGGACTGCCGCTCTACGGCGACGAACTCAGCGCCGACATCTCGCCCGTGATGGCCGGATTGTCGATGTTCTGCAAGCTGGACAAACCCGAGTTCATCGGCAAGGACGCTCTCGTGGAGCAGAAGGCTAACGGAGTACCCAGCCGTCTGGTGGGCATCGAACTGGCCGACCGAGCCATTCCGCGTCACGGCTATGCTGTGCTGAAGGACGGCGAGCAAGTGGGCGAAGTGACCACTGGCTATCATTGCCTCTCGGTGGACAAGAGC
>CAMJRQ010000010.1 GCA_946408305.1 uncultured Prevotellaceae bacterium | reverse complement strand
GTTGGCCACCATGCCGGGGATGAAGCCGTACATGGCAATCATATAGACCATCAGCAGCACGAAGGCGATGACGAAGCTCCAGATTCCCTGACGGATGGACTCGGCACCGAGCGACGGGCCTACGATTTCCTCGCTCACAATCTTGGCGGGGGCGGGCATCTTACCCGACTTGAGCACGTTGGCCAGGTCGCGGGTCAGCTCGGTGGTGAAGTTTCCGGTGATTTCGCTGCGTCCGCCCGTAATCTCGGTCTGCACGGTGGGGGCGCTGTATACGTTGCCGTCGAGCACGATGGCCACGCTGCGGCCCACGTTGGCCTTGGTCAGGGCGGCCCAGCGGCGTGCACCGTCGACGTTCATCGTCATGCTCACGCAGGGACGTCCGTTCTGGTCGAAGGAGTCGGAGGCATCCGATACCACGTCGCCCTCGAGCGGGGCGCGTCCGTTGCGCTCGGTCACCTTGATGGCATAGAGCTCGTAGATGTTGGCGGCAGCACCTTCGCCCATGCCCTTGGCACCCCACTTCAGGCGGAGGTCGGAGGGCAGGATTTCCTTAGCCTCGGGCGACTCGAAGAGCTCGCTGATGGCGTTCAGGTCGCGGATGGAGGCGTAGCCCACGATGCAGCCGGCCGAGCCCTGGACAATCTGCAGGCGGCTCAGCAGGGGATGCTCGCGGTGCATCTTCTCGATGTCGGCAGCCGAGAGGTTGGCGTTCTCGGCGGCGTTGTCGCTGTTCTGTGCGCCCACGGCAGCGGCCAGGTCGCCCTTGGGCTGTGTGGCGGTGTCGGCGGGAGCGGCTTCTTCGGCCACAGCCTCGGCAGCCTCCTCGACGGGAGCAGCTTCTTCGGCCACGCTGTCGGCGGTCTCCTCGATGCCGCCCATAGCGGCTGCCAGCTTCGTGTCGAGCTGCACGAGCAGCGGGGTCACCTCGTTGCCGTTGTAGGTCTCCCAGAACTCCAGGTTGGCGCTGCCTTGCAGCAGGTTACGCACACGCTCGGGCTCTTTCACACCGGGCATTTCCACCATGATGCGGCCTTCCTGGCCCTCGAGGGTCTGGATATTGGGCTGCACGACACCGAAGCGGTCGATACGCGTGCGGAGCACGTTGTACGAGTTGTCGATGGCGGTCTTCACCTCGGCACGCAGCACTTTCTCCACCTCGGCATCGGTGCTCTTGGTGTTCACCTTGTCGCGCAGCTGCTGTGTGGCGAAGAGCTCGGCGAGCGGTTTGCCGGGGGCCAGCTCCTTGTAGTCGCGGATGAAGAGTGTGATGAAATCGTTTTGGCTGCTTGCAGCCTCGCCGGTCGCCTGTTCGACGGCCTTGCGGAAGTTCTCGTCGGTCTGCTCCTTATGGTCGGCCAGAGCCTTCACCACTTCGGGCACGCTCACCTCGAGGATGACGTTCATGCCGCCCTTCAGGTCGAGGCCCAGTCCGATGCCCAGCTCGCGGCACTGTTTCAGTGTCCAGACGTTGCAGTAGACCCTGTTGTTCTGCAGCGAGTCGAGATAGCGGTCGGCAGCCTCCTGACCGTCGATGGCTGCAATCTTTTCGGCTTTCTTCTCGAAGTGGTTGGTGACCACCGAGAAGCTCAGATAGAAGATGCACACCAGCGCCAGCAGGAGTGCGAAAACTTTAACAAATCCTTTGTTTTGCATTGTTAGAAACTGTTTATTATGTTATTGTTTTAGTCGATGTAACTTGCTCAAAAGCGTGCAAAGATACGCATTTTTCGGCATATCTCCACCATTTGGGGCCAATTAAATTACTTTTCGGGCGGATTTTCTGTCTTTTTGCGCAGGTGGGTGACGATGGGATAGTGGTCGGAGAGGTCGGTTTGTGTGTCGGCATAGGTGTGGAACGACTGCCAGTCGGCGGTGGTGAAGATGTGGTCTATCCTGACGGGGAAGCCTCGCTGGTTGAACGAGCGTCCGAGCCCTCTGCCGCTCTCCCGGAAGGTGGAGCGGAGGCGCCGGGCCAGCTGCTGGTAGGTGTAGGAGATGGGTGTGTCGTTGAAATCGCCGCAGAGGATGATGCTGTGGCCGCGGAGCGAGTCGACCAGCTGGCAGAGGGCGTCGGTCTGCTGTCCGCGCAGGCGGGCTGCCTGGCTCAGTTTCGAGGCTAGGTGGCGTCCGTCCTCGGCCACGGTCTGCCGGTGAGGGTCTTTGATGAGTTCGCGGTATGCGTCCTTGTCTTTGTCGTTCAGCTTATTGCTTTCCAGGTGGTTGCTGATGACAAGCAGACTGTCGCCCTCATGTTCGAGCCAGATGGCCATGGTGTTGACGTGGTTCAGCGCGGGCGAGGCCAGACGGAGCGTGTCGCTGATGACGCGCAACCGTGTGAGCAGCACGAACTGGTGGCTGCGTATCTTGTGGTATCCCAGCGAGTCGATGAGACGGCGTGCATCGGGGCGGGAGTCCCATTTCGGGGTGTAGCCCTCCTGAATGCAGAGTATGTCGGGCGACATGCAGGCCACGTAGCGGCTTAGGGCTTCGAGGCTTTCCTCGCCCACGGGCCCAGCCACGTTGTAGGAGATGAGGCAGAGAGCATCCTGCGGCTCTTGCTTCGTGGCGCGCAGCGGACAATAGTCCATGACGTAGCTTCCCGTCAGGCCGATTCCGATGAGCGGCACCAGCGCCAGCCGGGCCTTGAAGATGAGCCAGAAGACGACGAAGCCTATGTTGACCAGGAGCAGTGCCGGGAAGGCCAGCCCGGCCAGCGAGGCCGCCGCGAAGCGTTCGGGGGGCACCCATGTGCTCAGGCAGCAGGCCCAGAGCAGGCCCAGCGCACACAGGTTGGCTCCGAGGAACAGGGCGGTGAGGATGTGTTTCAGTCCCTTCATCGTGGCGCTCACTTCTTTTGGCTGAGGTCGAAGAGGCGGCGTTTCTCCTCCTCGGTCAGTCCGTTGTATCCCGTGCGTTTCACCTTGTCCAGTATGCGGTCCATCTCCTCCTGCCGCTCCTTCTCCTGGCGGCGGTAGTCCATGTCTTGGCCGAACTTGCCTCCCTGGCGGGCCGTCATGCGGGCCTTGCCTTTGCGGAAGAGGCCGCCGAACCAGTTGCGCCATCCGCCGCCCGAGCCTCGGTCGTAGTGCTGGTCATAGTATCCGCGGCTGCGGTTGCGCCCGCCGCCATTGCGCCAATAGAGGATGAGCAGCAGTCCGAAGAGCATGCCGCCCAGGTGGGCCACATGGGCCACTCCGTCGTTCGCGCGGCTCAGGGCCGAGAGCAGTTCGATGACGGCGTATCCGCAGACGAAGTATTTGGCCTTGATGGGCACGGGCAGCGGGAAGATGAAGATTTCCTCGTTGGGGAATGTCATGCCGAAGGCCAGCAGGATGCCGTAGACAGCTCCCGAGGCGCCCACCGTGACCCACCGGTTCAGATACTCGCCCATGGGAATTATTGACCCGGCAAGGCTCACCGCGTCGTTCGAGTTAAGCCCCTCCGAGAAGTATTGCACCAGCTGCACCAGCTCTTGGCAGAGACCGGCGCCCAGACCGCACGTCAGATAGTAGAACAGATAGCGCTTCGCCCCCATCGTCTGCTCGATGATGCGGCCGAACATCCACACGGCAAACATGTTGAAGAACAGATGCTCCAGCCCGCCGTGCATGAACATGTAGGTGAAGAACTGATACCAGCGAAAGTCGCTGGCCAGGAAGAAGTGCAGGCCAAGGATGTCGTCCAGGTCGATGCCGTAGTATTGGCGGGCCACATAGCGACCTGCGAACATCAGCACGTTGATGATGAGCAGGTTCTTCGTTATCGTGGGCATATTGTTCATGCGCGTGATTCCTTATAACATTATTATATTGCGGGAGCAAAAGTACAAAAAACCCCTCACATGACCAATTCTGCCGTTCTGTTTTTTTCATGCGGCCCTCGGAGATGGGTCGGCCTTGCCGTTCTTTTCTCCTGTGCCGCACCCTCTCTTGCGGTGCGCGATGGCGCAGATGTGCTCTCGTCGCCCGCAGCACCGCTTTTTGCCGTCCAAAATGCGCTCAGCGTCGTCTCTAAAAGCCCGAAAACAGCCGATTTTACTAAATTTTTAAGAAAAACGTACTTTTTTTTTCAAAAAAACTTGCTGTAGCGTGCAAAGTTGTATATATTTGCGAGAGAAAAAGACTAACAGTTAACGTATTACTAACCTTTTAAAGTAATTTTAGTATGAACAAAACTGAATTGACAGCCAAGATCGCCGAAGGCGCTGGCTTGAGCAAAGTGGATGCCAAGAAGGCATTGGACGCAACGCTGGCAGCAATCGCCGGTGCAGTGAAGAAGGGTGACAAGGTGGCTCTGATTGGCTTCGGAACCTTCTCTGTTACAAAGCGTGCTGCTCGCACGGGCATCAACCCCCGCACCAAGAAGGCCATCAAGATTCCTGCTAAGAAGGTGGTTAAGTTCAAGGCTGGCGCTGGTCTGGACTTCTAAAGATTCCAGGCTCGCTCCGGGCTGCTCCGCGCAGTTCCCGGGACTTGAAAAACGAGATTTCAGAAGAATGAGCCCAGTGGACACTGGGCTCATTCAATTTGTATAGCATACAGAGGCCCGCATGAAGTCATACCGGACGTTGCTCTTCCTCCTTGCCGTGGCCATCGGCCTGGTGCTCATGGCACTGTGGTTTCCGGCAGAGGGAATATATATAAATAAGGTGGCGCTGCGCTTCCCCTCGCTCGGCGAAGCCCTGGGCGTCAAGGCCGACACGCTCGTTGCCGACGAGGACGAAGAGCCCGTGCTCTCGCCCGAGGAACTGCTGGAGATGCGTCTGGAAGCCCTCCGCGCTGCCCGCGACTCGGAGTTTACGGCCGCCATCGCCCAGAACCCGGCACGCTTCCTCATGCCCGGCGACGACGAGACCTTTCTCGACACCGTCTTCGCCGCCCTCGACGATGCCCGCCGGCAACCCGTGCGTGTGCTCCACTATGGCGACTCGCAGCTCGAGGGCGACCGCATGACCGACTTCCTGCGCGAATGGTTCCAGACGAACTTCTCGGGCAGCGGCTCGGGCCTTGTGCCCCCCGTGCAGCCGCTGGGCAGCGCCACGCTCACGGTCTACACGAGCCCCGAACTGCCTCATTACATGAACTTCGGCCCGCCCGAACTCAGGGCCGGACATCGCCGCTACGGCCCGCTGGCCCAGATGGCCCGCGTGGACGGCACGGCCCATTTCACCCTGGCGCAGCACGGCGGCTCCACCTTTCCCCATGCCCGCTCGTTCCGCCGCATCAGCGTCCTTGCCTCGGGTGGAGGGCGTCTCAGTGTGCCGCTGAGCAGCGATACGATTGAAATCAACGTGCCGCAGGACGATGGGCAGCCTCGCCTGCACGTTTGCTCCGCCCAGCTGCCCTCGAGCATGAGCCGCCTGACGGTGCGCGCCGAGGGCCCCTTGGAGATTTATGGCCTCATGGCCGACGGGCTGAGCGGCGTCTCGGTGGACAACATCGGCATGCGCGGTGTCTCGGGCACCTTCTTCACCGGGCTCGACTATGCCACCTTTGCCCCCTTCTTCCAGCAGCAGCGCGTGGCGCTCATCATCATGCAGTATGGCGGCAATGCCGTGCCCTATCTGCGCAGCGCCAAGCGCATCTCGGAATACAAGCAGCAGATGAAGTCGCAGATAGCCTATCTCCAGCGCATCTCGCCCCGTTCGCGTATCCTTTTCATCGGCCCTACTGACATGGCCGCCATCCAGGACGGCGAGATGAAAACCTATCCCATGCTGCCCCAGGTAGTCGACTCGCTGCGCGATGCCGCCCTCGAGAGTGGTGCCGCCTTTTGGAACATGTATCGCGCCATGGGTGGGCGCGGCTCGATGGCCCGATGGGTGGACGTGGGCCTGGCCGGCGAGGACTACGTGCACTTCACCCTCCAGGGCTCGCGCCGGATGAGCGAGCTGCTCTGCCGCACGTTCGACATCTATTACAAATACTATCGCTTCCGCCGTGGCCTCGACCCCGTGGAGCTGCCCGAAGATTCCCTCCAGCATGACTCGACGCCTTAGACTGACCCTCCTGTTGCTCCTGGCGAGCCTCGGGCTGGCGGCCCAACGTCCGCGCCCGCTGGAGATAGACGCCCCGGCCTGTCTCCACACAGAACGTGGGCAGGACTCGCTTCGTTTCCCGGGCAGCCATGCCCGCTTCGACAGCCTCTACCGCCTCGTGGACACGCTGCTCACCGAGCGGCGCGGACGGCTCAACATCCTCCACATCGGCGGCAGCCACGTGCAGGCCGGCCACTTCAGTGCACGTCTGCGGAACCGTCTCTCGGAGGGAGGTCTCGAGCCGGGCAACCGCGGGATGCTCTTCCCCTTTGCCGCGCTCAAGACCAATGCGCCGCAGGACTACTGGTTGCGCCCCGAGGGAACGTGGCTCACCGCCCGCTGCACGCAGCGCGAACCCTCGCTCCCGCTGGGGCTGAGCGGCGCCAGCATCGAGTCGGCCGACTCGGCATCGCTCCTCCTCAGCCTGGGCTCGCTCCTCCAGTGGCGCACCGATACGCTCCGCCTCCTGGGTGAGGGCCCGGCACCGATGCTCCTTTCGTTGGCCGACACCATCCGGCCGCTCACTGAGGGAGCGCCCTATCGCTTCGCGCTGCCCCAGGAGGCCGACACGCTCCGCCTCCTCTTCCCCGCCGCTTTCCGCCTGCGCGGCCTGCTGCCTGAGGGGCGCACGGCGGGCTTCACCTATACCACCTCGGGCATCAACGGCGCCAGCCTGAACTCGTGGCTGCGCTGTTCCCGATGGGAGGACGAGCTGGCCCTCGTGCCGCCTGCGCTGGTGGTGCTGGCCATCGGCGTGAACGATGCCAACGTAGCGCCTCAGCAGTTCGATGCCGAGCAGTTCAAGGCCAACTACCGGAGGCTCATCGGGCGCATCCGTCGCATAAGCCCCGGCTGCTGCTTTGTCTTCCTGACGAACAACGACTGCTGGTTCAGCATCCGCGGCCGCCGCAGGCAGGTGAACACGAACACGCCGCTCGTGCAGCGTGCCATGACCGAACTGGCTGCCGAGGTCGACGGCGCCGTCTTCGACGTCTTTGCCCTGATGGGCGGCCTGCGCTCTTCGTCGGCCTGGGTGAGGGCGGGACTCATGCGCCCCGACCACATCCACTTCACGCGTCAGGGCTACGAGCTCTGGGCCGACTTGTTGTATAACGCCCTCATCCGCGACTATGATAAATGATGTGACTGCCTATCTGCGCTCCGTCCTGGCCTTCGACCCCAATTCGCCGCTGCTCTTCACGCAGCTGCAGTTCTGGGTGTTCTTTGCTTTCGTCTTTGCGGGCTTCACGCTCATCACGTGCCGCCCCTTCCGCTACCAGCAAGCGCTTCGCAATGCCTATCTCTTTCTGGTCAGCCTGTTTTTCTATTTCAAGACGAGCGGCTTCTTCGTAGGCCTGCTTCTGCTGGTCACGTGCACCGACTTCCTTCTGGCCCAGCTCATCTTCCGGCAGCGCGAGCGTTCCCGTTGGCGTGCCCGAGCCCTGCTCTCGCTGAGCGTGTTCATCGACCTGGGCCTGCTCTGCTACTTCAAGTATAGCTACTTCTTTGCCGACATGCTCCACCAGCTCTTCGGCTTGGAGATGGAGGTGAGGAACATTGCGGCCGAGGCGGCCAACAGCCTTACGCACAGCCACTTCTGGAGCGTGGACCGCATCATACTGCCCGTGGGCATCTCGTTCTACACGTTCCAGGTCATCAGCTACACGGCCGACGTCTATCGCGGGCTCATCCGTCCCGTGCGCAACATTCTGGACTTCGGCTTCTACGTCACCTTCTTTCCCCAACTTGTGGCCGGCCCCATCGTCAAGGCCTCCGACTTCATCCCGCAGCTCTATCGGCGCTACTTCCTGAGCCGCCGCCAGTTTGGCATCGCCGTCTTCTGGATTCTGAACGGGCTGGTCAAGAAGATTGTCCTCTCCGACTACCTGGCCGTGAACTTCATCGACCGCGTCTTTGCCAACCCCCACTTTTTCACCGGCTTCGAGAACCTCATGGCGCTCTTCACCTATTCGCTCCAAGTCTATGCCGACTTCTCGGGCTACACCGACATCGCCATCGGCCTCTCGCTGCTCATGGGCTTCCACTTGCCCATGAACTTCAATTCGCCCTACAAGGCCCAGAACTGCTCCAACTTCTGGAAACGGTGGCACATCTCGCTCTCGCGCTGGCTCCAGACCTACCTCTACATCCCGCTGGGCGGCAACCGCAACGTCACCGGGGCCACGTACTTCTGGATTGCCGTCATCACGCTGGCCACGCTCATCCTGAGCGGCAGCCTGTGGATAGCCCTCGTGGCGCTCGCGGTGCTACTCTCGGTCATCTGGACGGCCTGGCGCTATCCCGAGCGGCGCAGGCATATCTATGCCAACCTGAATTCGATGATTACGATGGTGCTGGGCGGACTGTGGCACGGCGCCTCGTGCAACTTCATGGTGTGGGGCGGACTGAACGGCGTGGGCATGATTGTCTACAAGTTCTGGCGCGACATGTCGGCCCTCGCCCGTGCCCTGTGGGCCACGTCGTTCACCCTCGTGCTGTGCCTGCTGGCCCGCTTCACGCCCGCCGCGCTGTGGAACGTGCTGCTCTGCTTCGTGGCTTTCATCTGCCTGAGCGCCTGGGTGAGGTGGGCCTTCCGCCGCACCAGCGTGCCCGGCTCGGCGGTGATGAACCGGGCGTGGAGCATCGCGGTGACGTTCACCTTCATCACCTTCACGCGCCTCTTCTTCCGCTCGGGCTCCAACCTCGACCCCGCCGTGGCCAACGAGACGGCCTGGCGCATAGCCACCGAGATGATTGAGGCCATCGGCCACAGGTGGGACACCAACGTGTGGCCCATCTGCGTGGCCTATCACAAGGTCTTCCTGCTCTTCCTTCTGGGCATGATAATCCATTGGCTGCCAGCCGACTGGAAGCGCCGCTACCGTCTTGGCTTTGCCTCGCTGCCGCTGCCCGTCATGGCGCTGGCCGTGCTGGCCACGGTCTTCGTGGTCTACCAGTTCGTCACGGCCGAGATGCAGCCCTTCATCTATTTCCAGTTCTGAGCGACGATCGGGAAATTGCCCCGCCTCAGTGTTTTCTGTCCCGCAGTGTTTTGTCCATTACACCCAGCGTGTAAAACTTTTACACCACGGTGTAAAACGATTACGCCGTGGTGTAACGAGCCTGTAAAAGCGATGTTTTGCTATGTGAGCGCAGGGGTTACGTTTTGTCTCCCTCCCGCTGGCTGGCGATGTTGCGTCGCAGCCCTTCAAAGCCGGCACGGCGCACGGCGCTGTGGGCGAAGAGACGTTCGTATTGCTCGGCCGAGAGCGCAGCCCAGTCGGCGGCTCCCATGCTCAGCAGTTCGGCCGAGGGGCGCAGCTCGGAGCGCGGCTCGGAGGGAGCGTGCAGATGGGGGCAGGCCCGCAGGCAGCGGTCGCAGCCGTAGAAACACTCCCCGAGCAGCGGTGCGGCCTCGGCGGGGAGGGGGCCTTGGTGCTCGATGGTCAGATAGGAGAGGCAGCGGCGGGCATCCATGCCCTGCGGGGTGATGGCGTGGGTGGGGCAGGCCTGGAGGCAGCGCTGGCACGTGCCGCAGCCGAGGGCGGGGGAGAGGGGCTGGTCGTATTCGTCGGCCTCCTCCAGCAGGAGCAGTTCGCCCAGGAAGAAGGCCGAGCCCGCGCCGGGGATGACCAGCTGGCGGTGGCGCCCCACGAAGCCGAGGCCCGATTGGCAGGCCCAGTAGCGCTCCAAGACTGGGGCCGAGTCGGTGAAGCATCGTCCGCTGGCGCCCACGCTGCGCATCAGTTCCTTCATCAGACGGTGCATGAGACGGTGGTAGTCTTCGCCCTGGGCATACCAGGCCAAGGCGGGCTGAATGGGGCGTCCGGCAGGATGATAGCTGAGGGCGAGCGAGACGATGGTCTTGACGCCCGGCACGAGCTTCGAGGGGCTGAAACGCAGCTCCTGGTGGCGCTCGAGATAGTGCATCGAGGCCTGGCGACCCTGAGCGAGCCATTCGAGATAGCGGGCACGGACGTCGGCCGGCACGTCGTGGGCACGGCTCAGCCCGCAGGCCATGAAACCCAGACGCCGAGCCTCGGCCTTGAGGCGGGCGCTATTCAATGGTGCGGAACTCATATCCGTTGTCGCGCAGCCATTGGAGCGCCTCGGGCAGGGCGTGCTTGAGCTTGTCGATGCTCTTGAGCGAGTCGTGGAAGGTGATGATGCTGCCGGGGCGTGTGTAGCGTCGGACGTTGCGCACCACGTCGTCGGCCGTGAGCAGTCGGCTGTAGTCGCGCGTGACGACGTCCCACATGACGATGCGCATGCCGCAGTGGCGCAGCACCTTATATTGCATGCGCGTCATCCATCCGTGGGGCGGGCGGAAGAGGTCGGTCTGGAGCAGTTGCTGGGCCATCTTCACGTTGGCCAGATAGATCCACGTCTTCCAGCGGAAGCCGCCGATGTGGTTGTAGGTGTGGTTCCCGATGCGGTGGCCGCGGCGGCGCACCTCGTCGAGCAGATGGGGGTATTTGTGGACGTTGTCGCCCACCATGAAGAAGGTGGCGCGGGCTCCGAAGCGGTCGAGCACGTCGAGGATGAAGGGCGTGGCCTCGGGGATGGGTCCGTCGTCGAAGGTCAGATAGACGGCCCGCTCGCGGGGATTGATGCGCCACATGGCGTGGGGATATATCCAGCGCAGGAAGGATGTGGGCTGCTCGATGAACATGGAGTCCTGATTGCGGTAATAAAAAAACTACGAGTTTCGCGAATTAAGCCGAATGGTTCCCGTGACGTTCACGTGCTGCAAAGGGCTGGTTTGTGTAATTCGTAAAACTCGTAGTTCTCTCTCTCTTTCAATAATCTGTCTAATGCTATTCGGCTGCGGGCAGCATCGGCTGGCTGGCCACGTCGCCTTGCACGTCGGTGGCCGGCCGCTCCTGGGGCTTCTCGTCGCCGAAGAGCCGCTTGCGCAGTGCGGCGTTGTATTCGTTGAGCTTCTGAATCTGGTCGATGGCCTGCTGGCTTCCGATGCGCTGCAGCATGTCGGCAGCCGAGTGGAGCTGATACATGTAGAGCATGCACTCCTCGTGGCTCTGGACGAGCATGCGCAGGGGCATGCTCAGGTACCATTCGATGTATTCTCCGGCCGTCTTGGCGATGGAGAGGGCAATCTTCTCGGCCTCGTCCTTCTGCCCGAGTCGCTCCCATGTGGTGGCCAGTTCGAGAGAGCCGCTCGCGTAGGTGTGGGGCACGGTGGTGGGCGGAATGACCTTTTCGGCGTAGCGCACCACGTTGAGTGCGCTGTCGGCCTTGCCCTCGTCCATGAGCTGCTTGGCCAGCTTGGAGAACATGCGGCGGTGGGTGTGGCACATGCGTGCGACCGTCTCGTCGAGGTAGATGTCGGGGTTGTCGATTCCGCCGAAGCGGTAGCGGTTCATCATGTTGTCATACATCTTCTCGGTGTCGACGGTGCGGCCCGTCTCCTTGGTGTTGAAGGGCGTGATGCGATAGGCCAGTCCCTCCTGCACGAAGTTGTCGCCCAGGCTGCCGTAGTTGCTGGCGCCGACGGTGACGGCCACGTAGAGCGGACGCTCCCAGTTGCACTGGGCCAGCATCTCGTACATCATCATCTCGCTCTTGTAGACGGCGCGCTTGCCCTTGAGGCTGATGTGCATCACGTCGGGGATGCTGTCGCCGGCTATCATCATGCCGCTGCGGCGCACGGCTTCCTTGTCCACCTTGAGCACGACGCTGTCGGTGGGGAAGACCTGCAGGTCGGGGTTGGGATTGAGAATCCAGTGGTCGATGATGTTCTTCAGGTCGTAGGGGTCGTCGCCCAGCATCTCGCGCAGGGCTTCGGGGTCGTCCTTATAGTATTCCTTCACCTGCTCGATGAGTCCGGGGCGCACGGAGATTCCCTCGCGCGTTCCGGCCACGTATTGCAGTCGGCTCCAGTGGATGGGCACAGCGGGGCTTTCGTAGGCCGGGCGCTTCATCTGGTCGATGTACCAGTCGGTCTGCAGATAGGAGAGGTTGCAGACGCGGGCGTCGGTGCGGATGCCTTCGGTCTCGACGCAGTACCAGAGGGGGAAGGTGTCGTTGTCGCCGTTGGTGAAGATGATGGGATAGCGCGTCTGGTCGAGCGTCTGGAGGTAGTTCTGCCCGAAGTCGCGGCAGGTGTAGCGTCCCGAGCGGTCGTGGTCGTCCCATGTCTGTCCGGCCATCTGCAGGGGTATGAGCAGGCAGAGGCAGCTCAGTGCCACGCCCGTGGTCTCGCTGTGGAGCAGCTTCTTCAGGCCCTCGGCCACGCCGGCCACGCCCAGTCCGCACCAGATGGCGAAGGCGTAGAACGAGCCGGCATAGGCATAGTCTCGTTCGCGGGGCTGCATAGGCGTCTGGTTGAGGTAGACGACGATGGCCAGTCCCGTCATGAGGAA
>CAMJRQ010000009.1 GCA_946408305.1 uncultured Prevotellaceae bacterium | reverse complement strand
CTTCATGCCCGACCCCGACCTGCTCATCCGCACCGGCGGCGAGCTGCGCATCAGCAACTACCTGCTCTGGCAATGCGCCTACAGCGAGTTCTACTTCACCGACATCTACTGGCCCGACTTCACGCCCGCCGACCTCGAAGAGGCCATCGCCGTATATCAGCAGCGCCAGCGCCGCTTCGGGCTCACAGGCGAACAAGTGGAGGGCAAAACCGAATAGACAAGAAAACGCGACGTGAAAAAGATACATCTTATATTACTGACACTCCTCATCGGTCCGGCCCTTGGCATGTGGGCACAAGTGGTGCAGCGCGAGGTGAACCCCGTCATCGACTACAGCCGCACGCCCAAATGGTACACCATCGCCAACATCAGCGTGGCCGGCGTGCAGAACTATGACGACTATCTGCTCATCGGACTGAGCGGACTGGCCGTGGGGCAGCGCGTCGAGGTGCCAGGCGAGGAAATCACAGGTGCCATCAAGCGATACTGGCGCAACGGACTCTTCAGCAACGTGTCCATCAGTGCCGACAGCATCGTCGGAGACTCCATCTACCTGCACATCCAGCTCACACAGCGGCCCCGCATCTCGCAGATAAACTATAACGGAGTGAAGAAGAACGAGCGCGACGACCTCGAGGGGAAGCTCGGGCTGGTGAAGGACAACCAGCTGACGCCCAACATGATTGACCGCGCCAAGATTCTGGGCAAGCGATACTTCGACGAGAAAGGCTACAAGAACGCCGAGCTCAACATCGTGCAGCGCGACGACGCCGGAGCACCGGGGCGCGTGATAGTCGATGTCAACGTAGACAAGAAAGAGAAGGTCAAGGTGGACCACATCTACATCACCGGCAACGAGGTGCTGCCCACCAAGAAAATCAAGGGCACGCTCTTCAACAACGGCGTGCTGAAGAAGATTCACGAGCGAGGCACCATCGCCAGCCTCTTCCGCAGCAAAAAGTTCGTGGAGAGCCGCTACAAGGAGGCCAAGGAGAACCTCTATTCGAAATATGCCGAGCTGGGCTACCGCGATGCCGTCATCGTGGCCGACAGCATCACTCCCGGCGACAAGGGCGGCGTGAACGTGAACATCGAGGTGGAGGAAGGCCAGAAATACTACGTGCGCAACATCGAATGGGTGGGCAACACGCTCTATCCCACCGACGCGCTCAGCGAGATGCTGCGCATGAAGAAAGGCGACGTCTACAACCAGAAACTCCTGAACGACCGCCTGAAAGACGACCCAGACGCCGTCTCGAACCTCTACTACAACAACGGATACGTCTTCTCGCGACTCGACCCCGTCGAGGTGAACATCGTGGGCGACTCGGTAGACCTCGAGATGCGCATCTACGAAGGTACGCAGGCCCACATCAGCCACGTGCGCATCCTGGGCAACGACCGCGTCTACGAGAACGTCGTCCGCCGCGAGCTGCGCAACAAGCCCGGCGACCTCTTCTCGAAGGCAGCCCTCGAGCGCTCCTTCCGCGAGATAGCCTCGATGGGACACTTCGACGAGAAGGTGAACCCCGACATAAAGCCCGACCAGGTGAACGGCACCGTCGACATCAACTGGGGACTCACACCCAAGCCGAACGACCAGGTGGAGTTCTCGCTGGGCTACGGACAGACGGGCGTCATCGGAAAGATAGGTCTGAAGTTCAGCAACTTCTGCATGGCCAACCTCTTCAGCAAGGGCGGCCTGCGCCGCGGAGTGATGCCCCAGGGCAACGGCGAGACGTTCAGCATCAGCGGGCAGACCAACGGCCGATACTATCAGGCCTACAGCGTGAACTACATGAACCCCTGGTTCGGAGGCAAACGTCCCAACACGCTCAACTTCAGTGCCTTCTTCAGCAAGCAGACCGACATCAGCGACAACTATTACAACCAGGCCTGGTACAACAACTACTACAGCAACTACCTCTACGGCTATGGCATGAACGGGTATAACTACTACGAGAACTACTACGACCCCGACAAGTTCGTCAAGATTCTGGGCGTCAGCCTCGGATGGGGCAAGCGACTGCGCTGGCCCGACGACTATTTCACGGTGAGCGCCGACCTGAGCTATACGCGCTACATGCTGAAGGACTGGCGATACTTCATCATCTCGAACGGAAACTGTAACAACATCAGCCTGAACGTCAACCTCTCGCGCAACAGCACCGACAACCAGATCTATCCGCGCTCGGGTTCCGACTTCCAGCTCACGGCCTCCATCACACCTCCCTACAGCCTCTTCGACGGCAAGGACTACAGCAAGCTGGCCAACGACTATACGAGCAACACGTATCGGCAGGAGTCGCAGGAGAAGTATCGCTGGGTGGAGTATCACAAGTGGAAGTTCAAGATGCGCACCTACACGGCCCTCTCGAACGCCGACAAGTGCTTCGTGCTGATGACCCGCGTCGAGGCCGGCATACTGGGCTCCTACAACAAGCACAAGAAGTCGCCCTTCGAGACCTTCTACGTCGGAGGCGACGGCACGTCGGGCTACAGCTCCTCCTACGCCACCGAGACCATCGGACTGCGCGGCTACGACAACGGCTCGCTCTCGGGCGGCGGATACAACGGCTATGCCTACGACCGCTTCACCGTCGAGCTGCGCTATCCCTTCATGCTCAGCCCCACCACCAACCTCTACGGACTGGTCTTTGCCGAGGGCGGCAACGCGTGGTCGAGCATCAAGAACTTCAATCCCTTCGACATGAAACGCTCCGTCGGAGCCGGTGTGCGCATCATGCTCCCCATGGTGGGACTGCTCGGCATCGACTGGGCCTACGGTTTCGACAGCGTCTATGGCTCCAAGACCTATGCCAAGAGCCACTTCCACTTCATACTCGGACAAGAATTCTGAAAACCAACGAACGTATAAACCCAGGGGAGCCCGGCTCTCCGCAAAAAGAAAAAAAAGAAGAATATGAAAAAATTAATGTTTGCCCTGTGCGTGCTCTTTGCCGCACAAGCCAGCGCACAGAAGTTTGCGCTCGTCGACATGGAGTATATCCTGAAGAACATCCCCGCCTACGAGCGAGCCAACGAGCAGCTCAACCAGGTGAGCAAGAAATGGCAGGCCGAGGTGGAAGCCCTCACCACCGAGGCTCAGACCCTCTACAAGAACTATCAGAGCGAGGCCGTCTTCCTCTCCGACGAGCAGAAGGCCAAGCGCGAAGACGCCATCGTGGCCAAGGAGAAAGAGGCTGCCGAGCTGAAGAAGAAATACTTCGGCCCCGAAGGCGAGCTTTACAAGAAGCGCGAGAGCCTCATGGCACCCATCCAGGACGAAATCTACAACGCCGTCAAGGACATCTCCGACCAGAAGGGATACAGCCTCATCCTCGACCGCGCCAGCGACGCCGGCATCATCTTTGCCAGCCCCAAGATCGACATCTCCAACGAGGTGCTCACCAAGCTGGGGTATAATTGAGTCCATAGTCCATAGTGCATAGTTAAGCAAATAAACATCATTAAAATAACACACGTAAACGTTTATGAAAAAGATTCTGATTGCCATCATGATGATGGCGCCCATGTGCCTGAGCGCACAGCAGTTTGCTCACTTCAACAGTGCCGAAATCATCCCCAACATGAAGGAGTACACCACCGCTCAGGAAGAGATTCAGGCCATGGCCAAGCAGTATGAAGCCGACATGAAGCTCATGCAGGACGAGTTCCAGAAGAAGAACGAAGAGTACCAGAAAGAGCAGGCCAACCTGCTGGACAACGTGCGCCAGCGCCGCGAGGCCGAGCTGCAGGACCTCTACCAGCGCATGAACCAGTCCTACGAAGACAACCAGAAGGCTCTCGCCCAGGCTCAGCAGGAGAAGGTGGAGGCCATCCAGGACAAGGTGCTCGCCGCCGTGAAGAAGATTGGCGAGGCCGGTAACTACGTCTACGTCGTCGACACCAGCACGGGTGCCATCCCCTTTGTGAACTCGCAGCTCAGCAAGGACATCACCGAGCAGCTGAAGAAAGAACTGGGCATCGTGGGCGGTGCTGCCCAGAGCGCTCCCGCTCCTGCTGCCGCTCCCGCCGCTGCCCCCCAAAAGTGATTGAGCAATGAAACGTCTGATTAGTCTTTTCACGCTCCTCCTGCCCGTGGCACTCATGGCCCAGGTGCAGTTCGGCTACATGAGCTACACCAAGGTGCTCCACGAGATGCCCGAGTACACGCAGGCTCAGACCGACCTGGCCGCCCTGCGCGCCAAGTACGAGGCCGAGTCGACCCGCGGCGAGGAGGAGTTCCAGAAGAAATTCGTAGACTTCCTGCAGGGCCAGAAGGACTTCCCCCAGAGCATCATGCAGAAGCGCCAGGGCGAGCTCCAGACGCTCATGGACAACGGCGTCAAGTTCCGCCAGCAGGCCGAGGAGCTCATTGCCAAGGCTGAGGCCGAGCTGATGGCCGAGGTGGAGAAGAAACTCAACCGCGCCGTGCTCGAGGTGGGTGTCGAGCGTGGCTATGCCTACATACTGAACACCGACGGCAACGCCTGCCCCTTCATCAACCCCGTGATGGGAGTCGACGTCTCCGACTTTGTGCGCCAGAAACTGGGTCTCATCGAGGCTCCCGCCACGCCGGCCCCCGCGACACCCGCTCCCGAGGCGCAGCCAGCACAGACAGAAAATGTACCAGCCAATTAGTCCTGCCCCCAAGCCCGGCCCCATCGGCATCTTCGATTCGGGCTTCGGCGGTCTCACGGTGATGCGCGAGATATGCGCGCTGATGCCCCACTACGACTATGTCTATCTGGGCGACAATGCGCGTGCCCCTTACGGCACGCGCTCCTTCCGCCTCGTCTACGACTTCACGCGCCAGGCCGTGCAGTACCTCTTCGAGCAGGGCTGCCCGCTCGTCATCCTGGCCTGCAACACCGCTTCGGCCAAGGCGCTGCGCACCATCCAGCAGGTGGATCTCCTCGAGGTGGAGCCCTGGCGCCGCGTGCTCGGAGTGGTCATCCCCACGGCCGAGTGCGTGGGCGAGATGTCGCAGACACGCCACGTCGGCGTAATGGCCACGATGGGCACCGTGCGCAGCTGCACCTACGAGCTCGAGATAGCCAAGCTCTACCCCGACATACAGGTCACCTCCGAAGCCTGCCCCATGTGGGTGCCGCTCGTCGAGAACGGCGAGTCGCAGGGCCCCGGAGCCGACTATTTCGTGCGCCGCCACATCGAGTCGCTCCTGCGCCGCGACCCGCAGATCGACACCGTCATCCTGGGCTGCACCCACTATCCGCTCCTCCTCGAGAAGATACGCCAGTATATGCCCTCCGGCGTGCGCATCATCTCCCAGGGCGAGTATGTGGCCCGCAGCCTCGAGGACTATCTGCGCCGGCATCCCGAGATGAACGAGAAACTCTCCGTCGGTGCCTCGCGACGGTTCCTGACCACCGAGCAGCCCGATTTCTTCACCGACAGCGCCACCCTCTTCCTGGGCGAGCGCGTGGCGGCCGAACGCATCACACTGGGCTGATGAACCGAGGCGGAGTGGAAATGTTAAAAACGCAACACGTTCCTCGGCCCCTCGCAACACGTTCCTCGGGCCGACGCAACGTGTTGCGTTTGCTCTTTCTCCCTGTTGCCCTTTTCGCCCTCGCCGCCTGCGGCCCCGACAAGACGGCCGAGAAGCGCCTCGTGCGCTCCGTGGGGCTGCCCAGCGAGCTGCTGCTCGTCACCGATGCCCAGGTGTGGCAGAGCGACCTCTCCGACTCGCTCACCCAGCTGCTCTGCGGCCCCGTGCCCGGCCTGACGCAGGCCGAGCCCTTCTTCCGTCTCACACGCATCCTCTCGCAGCACTACAAGCCCAAGTTCAGCACCTTCCACAGCAAGCTCTTCGTGCGCATCGACCCCTCGCTCCGTCGCCCCCTGATGGGCCTCGACCGCGATGTGGTGGCGCGCCCCCAAATCGAAGTCACGGTGGCCGCGCCCACCCTCGATGCCCTTCGCGCGTACCTTTCTGAATATGGCCCGCGCGCGAGGCAGCTCCTGGCCGACGCCCAGATTGACATGCGCGCCGCCCAGCTGAGCCGTAAGCCCAACCGGCGCGTCAGCTCCGAGCTCGATTCTCTCCTGGGCCTCACCATCGACGCCCCGGCCGAGCTGTGTGCCACCAAACGGCGCGACCACTTCCTCTGGGCCGGCACGAACCGCAACGAGCGCGACCTCAACCTCGTTGTCTACGCCTATCCATGGGACGGCTCCGACCCTCTCACGCCCGAGAACTTCGTCCGCCGCCGCGACTCCGTGATGCAGGCCCACATACCCGGCAGCGAGCCCGACCAGTGGATGACCACCACCCGCGTTGACGGCCGCCCCGTCCTCCTGAGCGAGATGAGGCTGATGGACGGCCGCCGCGTGCAGCAGGTGCGCGGCCTCTGGGAGATGCACAACGCAGCCCTGGGAGGACCCTTCGTGGCGCTCGCCTCGGTCGACACGGCCCAGGAGCGCGTCGTCGTGGCCGAGGGCTTCGTCTATTCCCCCTCCACCGACAAGCGCGACCTGCTGCGCACGCTCGAGGCCTCGCTCCGCACACTACGTAAAGCCCCCCGAAAATGAAACGTTCCGCCATACTCATCCTCTCCACCCTCGGCCCGCTCGCCCTGGCCGCGCAGCCCCGCTTCGTGGCCGACTCTGAGCTCGTCAAGCTGGGCGACGTGCTCTTCCAGCACCCCCGCGAGGTGGTCTTCCCCTTCACCAACCGCGGCGACGAGCCGCTCCTCATCACCGACGTGCACCCCTCCTGCGGCTGCGTGGCTGTGCGCTATCCCGGACAGCCCATTGCTCCCGGGGCGAGCGACACCATTCGTGCCACCTACGACGCCCGCCTGCTGGGCTCCTTCTATCGCGACATCGAGCTCCGCACCAACGCCTCGCCCGAGCCCCTCTATCTGGCCATGCAGGGCTGCGTGGTCACCCAACTGCGCGACTACGGCAGCGAGTATCCCATTGACCTGGGCAACGTGCGCCTCTCGGCCAACCGGCTCGACTTTGGCGACGTGCGCCAGGGCGAGCGCCCCACCCGTCAGCTCAGCCTCGTGAACGGCGAGAAGACCCCCTTCCGCGCCGAGCTGATGCACCTCCCGCCCTACATCACCTTCCGCTGCGAGCCCTCGTCCATCCCCGCCGGGCAAGAGGGAACCCTCCTGCTCGAACTCGACACGAAGCGCATGTCACACATGGGCCTCCACCACTCCAGCGTCTATCTGGCACGCTATCTGGGCGACAAGGTGAGCGACCAGAACGAGATTCAGCTCTCGGCCACACTGCTCCCCCCGGCGGCCGACCTCACACCCGAGCAGCTCGCCAATGCCCCTCGCATCGAGCTCTCCGAGACCCAGCTGCGCGTGGGCCCCTTCGAGAAGAAAGACCGCCTCACCCTGACCGTCCTCGTCAGCAACCAGGGGAAGCGCCCCCTCCACATCCATCAGCTGCAGCCCACCCACGAGGCCCTCTCCGTCTCGCTGGGCAATCGCAACGTGGCCCCCGGCAAGAGCACGAAACTCAAGATTACCGTCTCCGAGCGCAAGCTCAGCCGCAGCGCCGACCCCCTCACCGTCCTGCTCATCACGAACGACCCCCTCATGCCCAAGCAGGTAGTTGAAATAGAGGTGGCCCCCTCAACCCCCTAACCCTTCAACATTTCAATATTTTAACTTTTTAACCTTTTAACCCTTTAATCGGTTAGTCCCCTCCCTCCTCATGGATCATCCCGAAAACAATCCCGAATATGCCGGCCTGACGGTGAACAGCGGCGTCGAGTCGCCCGGCATCATCAACCCCTATCTGCAGCGCAACCGCTTCGCCCGCCACCGTCTCACGGTCGATGACTACGTCGAGGGCATCCTCGCCGGCAACGTCACCATCCTGGGCCAGGCCGTCACTCTCGTGGAGAGCACCGTGCCCGCCCATCAGCAGATGGCCCAGGAGGTCATCGAGAAGTGCCTGCCCCACTCGGGCCGCAGCATTCGCATCGGCATCAGCGGCGTGCCCGGCGCCGGAAAGAGCACCAGCATCGACGAGTTCGGCATCCATCTGCTCAAGGAGCACGGCGGCAAGATAGCCGTCCTGGCCATCGACCCCAGCAGCGAGCGCACCAAGGGCAGCATCCTGGGCGACAAGACACGCATGGAGAAACTCGCCGTACACCCCTCCTCCTTCATCCGCCCCAGCCCCTCGGCCGGCAGCCTGGGCGGCGTGGCCCGCAAGACGCGCGAGACCATCATCCTCTGCGAGGCCGCCGGCTTCGACAAGATTCTCGTCGAGACCGTCGGAGTGGGGCAGAGCGAGACGGCCTGCCACTCCATGGTCGACTTCTTCCTGCTCATCCAGCTGGCCGGCACCGGCGACGAGCTGCAGGGCATCAAGCGCGGCATCATGGAGATGGCCGACGGCATCGTCATCAACAAGTGCGACGGCAACAACGTCGACAAGTGTCACCTGGCCGCCACACAGTTCCGCAACGCCCTCCAGCTCTTCCCCATGCCCGAGAGTGGGTGGCAGCCGCGCGTGCTCACCTACAGCGGCTTCTACGGCTACGGCATCAAAGAGGTCTGGGACATGGTCTACGAGTACATCGACTTCGTCCGCCAGAACGGCTACTTCGAGCACCGCCGCAACGAGCAGGCCAAGTATTGGATGTACGAGAGCATCCGCGAGCAGCTCCACAACAGCTTCTTCCAGAACCCCACCATCGCCGACATGCTCCAGGCCCAGGAGCGCGCCGTCCTGGCCGGCCAGAAGACCTCCTTCGTGGCCGCCAAACAGCTCCTCGACGCCTACTTCGCCCTCCTGCAATAAACACCACGCCAGGGATAGACGGAGAAAAGGGTTAAGGCCTTCACTATGTATTGAATTGTGCCCACGTACTCCCCTCCCCACGCCTGGGGAGGGGCAGGGGTGGGGCACGCACGAGCCCCCTTGTCCGCCTTTGTCATTCTGAACTATTGCTGTCCGGGGAAATTATCATTCACATAACGGGACGCTAAAGGCGTCCAACTTTCAGTCGCTCGGCCCGCAGGGACGCTTCTGCTCGCTTGCGAGCGTTGAAGAACCGAGGGTACGTGCGCGAGCACGCACCCTCGGCTTTAGTAATATGCCCAAGACGGCGCGACCCTGGAGGGGTCGACCAGCATCAGACCTGGCTATGTGCTGGTCGACTCCTTCAGAGTCGCATTCCATTTGGGGGATCTTGTTCTCCGTGGGTGCTCGCAAGCGAGTACCCACGGCTATCGAGAGTGAGACCGCCTTTAGCGGTCTTTCGCAGATAAGCCCCTTTGCTGTTGGATTTCCCACTTGGGGCTTCTGAAAAGGACACTAACAGCCATCGATAAATTTTCCCCGGACACCAATGAGCCCGAATCGGTCATTGGGTTAAATATGCATGAATCTATAGCAACAGGCCGAATCGTTTTGGAATAAAGAGAAGCTACGAATTTTGCGCTCGAGCGCGCGAAATTCGTAGCTTCTTTCTGTCTTATCGGCGGCGGCCGAAGAGGTCGCGGATGCCGTCGAGGTCGAAGCCCAGCGAGAAGCGCATCGTCTGGTCGAGCGGGTTGGTCTGGCTGGTGCTGAAGACGTAGGCGGCATCGACGGTGAAGACGCTCATGTGGAAGCCGGCACCCACGGTGAAGTATTTGCGGTTACCCTTGTTGGCAGCCTCGTGGTGGTAGCCGCCGCGCAGCATGAAGCGGTCGTTGTAGGTGTACTCGCAACCCATGCTCCACTGTATCTCCTCCATCTCCTCCTTGAAGCCGTTGGGGGCGTCGTGGAAGCTCTTGAAGATGCCCGAGATGGGCGACGTGTCGTAGTATTCCTTCTGCACGCGGTCGGTGTAGTCGGTGTCCGACTCGCCGTCCTTCTGCTTGGGATAGGTGGGCACGAGGAGCTTGTTGATATCCGTGGCCACGCTGAACTTGTTATACTCGTTGAAGGGGATGGTCAGGTTCATTCCCAGACGGAGATTCGTGGGGATGAACTCCGAGTTGTCGTCGCCTCCGTAGGAGATTTTGCTTCCGATGTTGTTGATGTTCAGTCCCCATCCGAAGCTGCACTCGCGGCTGCCCATCATGAAGTAGCCCAGGCGATAGAGCGCGATGTCGGCTGCGAAGGCTTTTCCGGCGCTGCTCTCGGCGGTGTAGTCGCTCTTGATGTCGCTATAGATGAAGCGCATGTTCACGGCCATGGAGAATCGCTCGGAGAGCATGCGGCTGTAGCCGGCGTCGACAGCGAACTCGTAGGGGTTGATGGTCATGTCGTCCATTTCGCTCAGGTAGACCTCGCCGAGCGAGAAGAAGCGCAGCGAGCCGTGGACGGCCGAATAGTCGCCGATGCGGTAGAAGCCCACCAGATTGGCCAGGTTGATGTCGTTGACCAGCTTGCGCAGCCAGGGCGTATAGCTGATGGAGGCTCCGGCGCGGGCTATGTTGAACGGATACTTGGCAGGGTTCCAGTACTGGGAATTGACGTCGGCCTCGGTGGCGGCACCCACGTCGCCCATCGAGCCGGCGCGGGCGTCGGGGGCAATGGAGAGCGAGGTGACGCTGGTGTTCACAGGATTGAACATATTCTTCTTGTCCTGTGCGCTGACTGCCACCGTGGCCATCAGGCCCACCAGCAGCAGAATGGCTTTCTGTAGTTGCGTTCTCATAACGTATAAATAACTGACAGAGGCGCTTATTTATTGTTTAGGACAACGATTTTTTGCGTCTTCGAGACGCGCTTGCTGCCGTCGCACTGCATCTGGCAGCGGCACAGATAGATGCCGGAGCCCAGTCGTCCGCCGGCCTGAGCCGTCAGGTTCCAGGGTATGCGATACGTGCTGCCGGCGCTGCTGCCGCGCTCGGTGTGGCTCCAGAGGCGACGTCCGGCAAAGTCGAAGACGTCGATGGTGAAGGTGCAGGTGGCTCCGGGACGGTCGTGGGTGACGAGGAAGGTGGTGCTCGTGACGGCGGGATTGGGCGAAGCCACGAATTGCAGCATCTGGGGCTTGAGCGAGGGGTTCACCACGAAGTCGAGCGTCGTGGACGAGGTGTTGTTCAGCACGTCCCAGGCGCGGAACGTGAGCTGGTGCGGGCCGGCCTCGAGCGAGGGGATGCTGAAGGAGAGCGCGCCGCGGGTGAAATCGCCGAAGTCGGCCTGATAATACTCGTTCAGGTTATAGGTGAGGTCGGCCCGCCCGTCGATGGTGAGCTGCAGGTCGTGCCCCACGCCGTTGCCGCTGGCGCTCACTCCGTTCTCGTCCTCGAGCATCGCCACGAAGAAGGGCTCGCTGTTCACGGCGTCGCCGTTCTGGAAGTCCTCGTCGTTGAGCCAGGCATAGATGGCAGGGCCCTCCTGGTCGTCGGCGGGTCCTTCGGCATCGCCCAGCGTGAACTGCTCGCAATAGCCGTTGGCCTCGGTGAGGCTCTCGGTGCTCACGGCATAGAAGACGAGGCGGCCCGTCTGGTCGCTGTAATTGATGTCGACAGGAATGACGAAGTCGAGGCTGAAGCGGCCGTCGCGCACGCTGTCGCGAGCAGTGTAGAGGGCGTTGCCGCGATCGACGTATTGGAAAGCGCTGGTGGCTCCGGCATTGTTCAGGCAGGTGATGGTGCGCTCGCTGTCGAAGAGGCGCGTGGTGAGCGTGCCCTGGAAGTCGGCGAGCATCTCACCGTCGGCGCCGTCGATGTGTCCGCTCAGCCTCACCTTCTGCCCGGCATGCAGGGCAACGGTCTGCTCGCCCAGCAGGGCGCCGTTGATGCTGTCGAGCACCACCCGTTCGCACGGTGCGCCGAAGGTCAGGGCCGGGTCGCCCAGCAGGGCGTAGTGGAGCTTGTTCTCCTCGTTTCCGCCCTCGAGCCCGCCCTTGATGATGGCATTCTTCGAGAGGCACACGGCGTCGCCCACGCGGTAGCGCCGGCCCTGCGAGTCGCGACCGAAGAGGTAGTTCATGAAGTAGCGGTTCATCTGGAGGTTCTGTCCGGCATAGACAGTGCGCGTGGTGCCATAGAAGGCCAGCGCTCCGCCGATGGGGCTCAGCACGGCCAGCTCGCCGACGTTCTCGGCCGCGCCGTCGAAGGGCATGATGTCGCAGGCGGCCGTCACCCACAGCGGCAGGTTGGAGCCAGTGAACTGGCGGAAGTCGTCAATCGTCAGCACGTATTCGTGGCTCATGCCCATGGCGCTGCCGTGACCGGTGTAGTTCATCACGAGCACGCCCTCGGACTCCTGCTTGTAGAGCAGCGAAGTTATCTCGGGATAACCGTTGTTGCGGATGGAGCTGATGCGCTTGTAGGCGTCCCACATGACCTTTCGTACCTCCATCTCGGGATTGTCCTTGGCGATGCGCTGGGCCACGTCGTCGGCATAGCGCATGTGTTCGTTCTCGTCGCCGTCGTCGCCCAGCATACTGACGACGTTCTTCCAGGCCTCGGCATTCCGCAGGCTCATGAAGTTCAGGCACTT
>CAMJRQ010000008.1 GCA_946408305.1 uncultured Prevotellaceae bacterium | reverse complement strand
TCTCCGACATCCGCCGCGTCGTCAGCCCCGTCATGGCCGACGATTCGCGCAGCTCGCTCTATCACATCGACTTCTCGTTCGACGAGCTCCGCCTGGGCGGCAGCGCCTTCGCACAGAGCCGCGGCCGGGTGGGCGACGACGTGCCCACGGTGACCAGCGCCGAATACTTCCGCGACGCCTTCAATGCCGTCCAGGACTGCATCAGCCGCGGGCTCATCCTGGCCGGACACGACGTCAGCGCCGGCGGGCTCATCACCTGCCTCCTCGAGATGTGCTTTGCCAACACCAAGGGTGGCATCCGCCTGAACTTGAACAACTTCGAGACCGACGACCTCGTGAAGATACTCTTCTCGGAGAACCCCGGCGTGGTGGTGCAGGTGAGCAACAAGCACGAGAGTGAGTTCAAGAAGACGCTCGAAGATGCCGGGGTGGGCTACATCTACATCGGTGTGCCCGGCCGCGAGCGCTCGCTGCGCCTGCGCAAGGGCGAGACGGAGAAGACGTTCGACATCGACGCGCTGCGCGACGTCTGGTACACCTCCTCGCTCCTGCTCGACCGCAAACAGAGCTTCAACGGCAAGGCCGACGAACGCTTCCGCAACTATCGCAGCCAGTCCCTGCGCTGGCGCATGCTGCCCACCTTCAGCGGGCGGCTCGCACAATACGGTCTCAACCCCGACCGCAGGCAGAAGAGCGGCATCCGCGCCGCCATCATCCGCGAGAAGGGAACCAACGGCGAGCGCGAAATGGCCTACATGCTCTATCTGGCCGGCTTCGACGTGAAGGACGTCATGATGACCGACCTCATCACCGGCCGCGAGACGCTCGACGACATCAACTTCATCGTCTTCTGCGGCGGCTTCTCGAACAGCGACGTGCTGGGCTCGGCCAAGGGATGGGCCGGCGCCTTCCTCTTCAACCCCAAGGCCAAGGAGACGCTCGACCGCTTCTATGCCCGCCCCGACACACTCTCGCTGGGCGTCTGCAACGGATGCCAGCTGATGGTGGAGCTGGGGCTCGTGGGCAAGAAAGACGATGCCGAGCAGACGGCCGACGACCGCTCGCCGCGCATGCTCCACAACGACTCGCACAAGTTCGAATCGGGCTTCGTGAGCGTCACGGTGCAGAAGAGCCCCAGCATCCTCCTGCAGAGCCTCGCCGGCAGCCGGCTGGGAATCTGGGTGGCCCACGGCGAAGGCAAGTTCTCGCTGCCGGGCCGCGAAGCCAACTACGAAGTGGCGCTCAAATACACCTACGACGGCTATCCCGCCAACCCCAACGGCAGCAGCTTCTCGGCCGCCGGCATCTGCACGAGCGACGGCCGCCATCTGGCCATGATGCCCCATCTGGAGCGCGCCTTCTTCCCCTGGCAGTGCGGCTTCTATCCGGCCGACCGCCGCTCGAAGGACGAGGTGACGCCCTGGATTGAAGCCTTCGTCAACGCCCGCCGATGGGTGGAGGAGAACCGCGCTTAGAGACGGACGCCATGCTGGAACTCTTCACAACCTTCTTCCGCATCGGGCTCTTCACCATCGGCGGAGGCTACGCGATGATACCCCTCATCGAGGAACAGGTGGTGCGCCGCAAGCAGTGGGCCACCCAGGAGGAACTGGTCGACCTGATAGCCGTGGCGCAGTCGTGCCCCGGCATCTTCGCCGTCAACATCAGCATCTTCATCGGCTACCGGCTGCGGCAGAAGCGCGGCGCCCTCGTCTCTACGCTCGGCACCGTGCTGCCCTCGTTCCTCATCATCCTGGGCATCGCCCTCGTCTTCCAGCAGTTTCGCGACAACTGGGTGGTGGAGCGCATCTTCCGCGGCATACGTCCGGCGGTGGTGGCCCTCATCGCCGCGCCCGTCTTCCGCATGGCCAAGAGCTCGAAAATCAGCCTCTACAACGTATGGATTCCCGTGGTGGCCGCCCTGCTCATCTGGCTGCTGGGCGTCAGCCCCATCTACGTAATCCTCGCCGCTGGCGTGGGCGGATACTTCTATGGGCAGTATGTGAGATGAGAAAAAGAATGTAAATCGTAAATCCGTAAATTGCAAATCCCCATGATACTGCTGCTGCTTCGTCTCTTCTGGACCTTCTTCCTCATCGGCCTGTTCGGCTTCGGGGGCGGCTACGCCATGATTTCGATGATTCAGGGCGAAATCGTCACCCACTACCACTGGCTCACGATGGGCGAATTCACCGACATCGTGGCCATCAGCCAGAGCACGCCGGGCCCCATCGGCATCAACAGCGCCACCTACGTGGGCTACAGCAGCGTGGTCAATGCCGGCTACTCGCCCGCCTGCGGCGTACTGGGCAGCCTGGTGGCCAGCTTTGCCGTCGTGCTGCCCAGCTTCGTGCTGATGATTATCATCAGCCGTTTCCTCATGAAGTATCGCTACCATCCCTCGGTGGAGCACGTCTTCGAGGGCCTGCGCCCCGCCGTGGTGGGTCTGCTGGCCGCCGCATCCCTGCTGCTCATGAACACCGAAAACTTCGGCACCATGTCCGAGGAGCCCTGGCGTTTCTGGGTGAGCGTGCTCCTCTTCCTCTTCGCCTTCATCAGCCAGCAGGTCTATCGCCTGGGCGCCATCCGCATCATCCTACTCTGCGGCCTGGCCGGCTTCCTGCTGATGTAGCGGGGTAATCGCAATCTTTTTAAAACTTTTACACGTTTTTTACACCGTGGCGTAAAACTTTTACACCACGGTGTAATACGTTTACATCGTGGTGTAACGAGCGAGTCGACGTGCCGTCTCGGATACTCCTTCGGCGGACGGGCTCGAAGTATCTTGGCCGCGCATTAAATCTTTGTCGTTCTGAGCGATGCAGAGCTCGGGCAACAAACCCGCTGAGCCGCTCCCGCTGCCCACATATCATTCAGGCCGCCCATCGCTGAGGATGGGCGGCCTGAATGGTTCTGGGCAGACGATGGCCGGAAAAGGGGGGTAAGGGTTTTCTGACCCCACAGTCATAGATTCAGTCAATCCTCTCCCTTACGGTCGTCGATGTTGTCGCCAGGGGTTTCCTGGAGAGCCTCCTCGAAGTCGGTGACGCCGTTGGCGATGAGGAGGTTGTACCACTGAATGAGCTTCTTGATGTCGGCGGGATAGACGCGGTCGCGGTCGAAATTGGGGAGCACCTCTCCGAGGAAGTCGAAGAGCTGGTCCTTGGTGGCCTGCTTGATGTCGATGTCCAGCTTCTGGCCCTCCTGCTTCGTCTGGATGTTCTTGAGCACCTGGCGGAGGGGCACCTCTTCGTCGTCGGTGTACATGGCGATGTCGGAGAGCGAGATGACCTTGTCGGTGCCGAAGACGGGCATGCGTTTCTTCTGCGAGTCGAGTGTTTCGATGATAAGGCTGCGGTTGCCGCGCGAGACGAGGCGGTAGAGCCCGGGCTTGCCAGAGATGGCTAAGATGGTTTCTAACATAGTTTTTTTGCGGTTTTATGTGTTTACGTTGAGTTGTCCGATGTAGGGTGCGAGTGCCTCGCGGCACTGGCGGAGGAGCTCCTCGTCGGTGGTGCCTTCGGCGTTGCGGATGACGATGTCGGCGCGGCGACGTGCCTCGCCGGTCTGCTGGCGTGCGATGCGGGCCACAATCTGCTCGCGCGAGGCATGGTCGCGCTGCATGGCGCGGCGGATGCGCGTCTCGAGCGGGGCGTCGACGAAGAGGATGTGGTCTGCGCGGTCGGCCAGGCCGCTCTCGACGAGCAGGGCGCTCTCGAGGAGCAGGAGGCTGGAGCTCTGGCTGTCGGCCCACGCCTGCATGTCGCGCAGCACGGCGGGATGCACGAGGGCATTGATGCGGCGCGCGTTCTCGTCGCTGGCAAAGAGATAGCGGGCCAGGAGGGGTTTGCAGAGCTGTCCGTCGGCATCGAAGAGCTGCGGCCCGACGAGGCTGACGAGGGCCTGGCGCAGGGCGGGGTCCTCGGCATAGAGCTGCTTGGCGCGGCTGTCGCTGTCGTAGACGGGGATGCCCCACTGGCGGTGAAGCAGCCGCGCCACGTGGCTCTTGCCGCTGCCGATGCCTCCGGTGAGCCCCAGGAGTGTCATTCCTGCGAGCCGTCCTCCTCGGCGGTCTGTTCGATGAGATAGTCCACCTCCTGCGGGGCAATGCGCACGTTGGCCACGCCCTCGGGCTGGGATTTCAGGTGGAGCGTGAGTTTGTCGGGCTCGTTGTGGAGCAGTTCCTCGTAGGTGAAGGCGAGCACGAAGTTCTCGCTGGTCACCTCGCGCAGGCGTGCCGAGCCGACACGGAAGGTGACGGTGGCCTGAGAGGGGAACGTGCGCAGGCGGCGGTTGGGGGGGAAGTTGGTGCCGATGATGGGCACCTTGACCGACTTCTCGGCGTAGTAGTCTACGTGGGCCGTCACCTCCACTTCGGCGGGCTCGTATTTCACCCCGCGCAGCGGCATGAGGCGCGTCGGCTGGGTGGTGGTCTTGGTCAGCTCGGTGAGCGTGAGGGCCTGGGTGTAGGCGCAGCGCATGGTGTCGAGAATGTGGCTCGGGGCGTAGACGTCGACCGAATCGGGCTCGACGGTGACCTCCTGTAGATAGTTGTTGGAGGAGGTAGCTATGGTGCCGAGCGGGCAGACGGGGAGGCGATAGTGGAGCCCACGGTTGTAGTAGAACTCGAGCGTGTCGGGGCGCAGGCTCTGGATGGTGGTGGTGGCATCGAGCTGATGGAGCACGGCGGTGCGCACGGTGGAGAGCGGAATCTGTCCGCGTCCGCTCACGGCGCCGTTGTCGTAGTCCTCGAAGCGGAACGAGAGGGGGCGCAGGCTGCGGCGACCGAAGTAGGAGACCAGGGTGGTTCCCTTGTCGCGCACGGAGACGATGACGTTCTCGGGCAGAGGGGTGGTGATGTGGACGGCCTCGGGCACATCGGTCAGTTCGGTGGGCAGGCGCAGCTCCACCTCGAACGTGTCGCGCAGGGCCGTCACCACCCAGAAGCCGGCCGAGAGGAGCAGGCAGAGCAGGAAGACGAGCACCTTGCGCCCGCGCTCGCCGAAGAGGGCTTCGCGCACGCGTTTCCTATTATTATCTGACTGGGTGGAGGGCATGGCGGGGGTGGGAGACTCTGTGGAGACGGGGCCGACGCAACGTGTTGCGTGGGCCATTGCAACGTGATGCGAGGGGGCTCGCAACACGTTGCGTTTTTAACCTTTCCGGCTTGTCTTGTTTCTCAGTGCGTTACTGTGCGGGCTGAGCGGTGGCATAGACCGAGTTGCGGTCCACCTTGATCTTCACTCCGTTGGAGACCTCGATCATCAGTGCATTGGCCTCTTCGTCGATGCTGCGCACGGTGCCGTAGATGCCTCCGGCGGTGACCACCTCCTGGCCCACGGCGATGCTCTGGCGGAACTTCTGGATTTCCTTCTGCCGCTTCTGCTGCGGGCGAATCATGAAAATCCATGCGATGATGAAGACGATGAGAATCATCACGAGGGGCGAGAAAGCGCTCGCTCCGGTGGGGGTTGCTTGTAGGAATGTCATAGTGGGGGGATGTTTTTATTGGGTTACTGATTCGGGTTCGGGTTCGGTCTCGGCAGGTGCCTCGGGGCGCGGCATGGCCTCGGGGCGCGGCATGGCCTCGGGGCTCTTCACGAGCCGGCGCTCGTCGATGAGCTGGCGGGTGATGTGGTCGAGGGTGGCGTTGACGTATTTTCCGCTCTTGGGCGTGCTGTAGTTCTTGGCCAGCTCCACATACTCGTTGATGCTCACGCTCACGGGGATGGTGGGGAACGACGTTATCTCGGCCAGCGCCACCTGCATCACCACGCGGTCCATGAGGGCCACGCGGCTGACGTCCCAGCGGCGGGTGCTCCCGGCGATGAGGCCCTGCAGATACTCGGCATTCGAGAGTGTGCGGCGCAGCAGGCGGATGCCAAACTCGCGGTCGCTCTCGTCCTTGAACTCGGGCAGCAGGGGCATGTCGTCGGTGGTCTCGGGGGTGAAGCGGTTGATGGTCTTCAGCACGAAGGTGTCCACGACAGGCTTGTCGTCGTTCCACCAGATGCCCTGCTCCTCGAAGAGGGCGTCCAGCTCGTCGTTGTTGCAGATGAGCTGGCGGTAAATCTGGCGCCAGAGGGTGCGGTCCTCGTCGTAGGTGGTTTCGGGGCGCGCCATGTATTCCTTGTAGATGTCGGTCTCCTCGATGCGCAGATAGAGCGCACGGACGAACTCCTCCTGCTCGGCCCAGAAGGCATTCTGCGCGTCGCGGAAATCGGCCAGCTGCTTGTTCGAGGCGAGCTGCAGGATGAAGCGGTTGTCGACGAAGCGGGGGCTGACCTCCTCGTAGAGCCCCAGGCGCTGCACGCGGCTCTGGCGCATCTGATAGTAGCGCGAGGCCATGCGGTGGAGCTCGACGAGCAGCAGCAGGAGCTGGTTATACATGTCGTAGGCCTTCGACATGCTCAGGAGCAGTTGACGCTCGGCCTGGTCGGCATTGTCGAGCCCCTGCTGATAGTAGGAATAGACTATCTGGACGACTTTCTGGCGGATAAGTTCGCGGTTTATCATAACACATTCTCTTGAAAAGTGGGACAAAAGTACGGAATTTGCCCCAAATAGACACATTTTTCTGCGTTTTTTTTGGAAGATTGGGAAATTATGGAGAATTTTGGGCTGCAAACGCATCAAATTTTGCAGCTATGGAGGAGATTACGAAGAATCAAGAAGGAAAGGAGCGCGACATACTCTTCTCGAAAACCATCAAGGCTGGACAACGCCTCTACTACGTCGACGTCAAGCAGAACCGCAAGGGCGAGATGTATCTGAGCATCACCGAGAGCAAGAAGATTTTCAGCGGACCGGCCGACATGCCGCAGGTGAGCTACGAGAAACACAAGATATTCATCTACGGCGAGGACTTCCGCAAATTCCGCGACAGCATGGAAGAGGCCATGCGGTTCGTCGAGGAGAACCAGGGCCTGCCCCAGCCGCGCACGGCCCGGACAGACGACGCCCCGAAGGCCGACACGACCGACGAAGCCTTCGACGATGAAATAAAAATCGACCTGGAATTTTGAGGTTTCGGCAAAAAGCCGTAACTTTGCCGCGCTTTTGAGCCGTGTGATGGCGAATTAAGCAGAGAAAACTTAATTTAGAGTAACACAAAACAAACCAAAAACCAAATGAAAAGTATCGACGTACAGGGCACCGCACGCATCGCAAGCGGCAAAAAGGGAGCCCGCGAGATTCGCAAGACGGGCGCTGTGCCCTGCAACCTCTATGGAGTAGCCAAGGACGAGAACGGACTGCCCGTGGCAAAGAGCTTCTCTGTGACCCAGGAAGGCCTGCGCAAGCTGGTCTACACCCCCGAGATTTACACCGTCAACCTCAACATCGACGGCCAGGAGTGCAAGGCCATCATGAAGGAGCTGCAGTTCCACCCCGTCACCGACCAGCTGATTCACGTAGACTTCTACGAAATCACCGAGGAGAAGCCCATCGTCATGGAAGTGCCCATCAAGCTGAACGGACTGGCCGAAGGCGTCAAGGCCGGTGGTAAGCTGGCTGCCAACGTGCGCAAGCTCAAGGTGCGCGCCCCCTATCAGAACATTCCCGAGCGTCTGGACATCGACGTCACCAACCTCGGACTGGGCAAGACCATCAAGGTGGCCGAGCTGAAGTTCGACGGACTGGAGCTCATCACCAGCCCCAGCGTGGTCGTATGCCAGGTGAAGATGACACGTAGCGCCATGAGCGCCGCTGCCAAGAAGGAGGAATAATCTCCGCTGACACCGGATGAAGTACCTGATAACAGGGCTGGGTAACATCGGACCAGAATACGATGGCACCCGCCACAACATCGGATTTAGAGTATTGGACGCCCTGGCTAAGGCGTCCAATACTGTTTTTGAGGACCGCCGCTACGGCTTCGTGGCCCACATGAGGGTGAAGAACGCCGAGCTGGTGCTCCTCAAGCCCTCCACCTACATGAACCTCTCTGGCAACGCCGTGCGCTACTGGCTCCTGCAGGAGAAGATTCCCGTGGAGCGCATGCTCGTCGTCGTCGACGACCTGAGCCTGCCGCTCGGCACCATCCGCATCCGGCAAAACGGAAGCGACGGCGGACACAACGGGCTCAAGCACATCGCACAGACGCTGGGCGGACAGGGTTACAACCGATTGCGCTTCGGCATAGGCAACGGGTTCCCCATGGGCGGACAGGTGGACTTCGTGCTGAGCCGCTTCCTGCCCGAAGAGGAGAAAATCGTAGACGAACGGGTGCCCGCCGCCTGCGAGGCCATCAAGGCCTTCGCACTGACCGGCATCCAGTTCGCCATGAACCACTACAACGGAAAATAAACCTCACACAAGAAGATATATGGAACTGGTTGAGAGATTCCTGAAATACGTGTCGTTCGACACCCAGTCGAGCGAGGAGAACGAGACCCAGTGCCCCAGCACCGAGAAACAGTTCGCGCTGGCACGCCATCTGACCCAGGAGCTGAAGGACATCGGCCTGCAGGACGTAGAGATGGACGACCACGCCTACGTCTACGCCACACTGCCGGCCAACACCAGCCGCCCCGTGCCCACCATAGGCTTCATCGCCCACATGGACACGAGCCCCGACTGCAGCGGAGCCAACATACGGCCCCGCATCATCCGCCACTACGACGGAGAAGACATCCTCCTGAACCCCGAACTGGGCATTCAGACCCGCGTGGCCGACTTCCCCGAACTCAGGGACCACATCGGCGAGGACCTCATCGTCACCGACGGCACCACGCTCCTCGGCGCCGACGACAAGGCCGGCATCGCTGAAATTGTCACCGCCATGACCTACCTCATGGCTCACCCCGAGATAGAACACGGACGCATCCGCATCGCCTTCAACCCCGACGAGGAGATTGGCGCCGGAGCCCACCTCTTCGACGTGGCGAAGTTCGGCTGCGAATGGGCCTACACGATGGACGGAGGCGAAGTGGGCGAGCTGGAATACGAGAACTTCAACGCCGCCAGCGCCAAGGTGACCATCTGCGGACGCAACGTCCACCCCGGCTATGCCAAGGGCAAGATGATCAACGCCGCCCTGCTGGCACAGGAGTTCATCGGCCTGCTGCCCCAGAGCGAGACACCGGGCCAGACCGAGGGCTACGAGGGATTCTACCACCTGTGCAGCATTCAGGCCACCGTGGAGGAAGCCACCCTCGTCTACATCCTGCGCGACCACGACCGCGACACCTTCGAGAAGCGCAAGCTCACGGTGCAGCAGGCCGCCGAGAGGATGAACCAGAAGTATGGCCCCGGAACGGTCAGCGCCACGCTCAAAGACCAGTATTACAACATGCTCAGCCAGCTCCAGGACAAGCCCCACATCACCCAGATAGCCCAGAAAGCCATCGAGGAGGCCTGCGGACACTGCACCGTGGTGCCCATCCGCGGCGGCACCGACGGAGCTCAGCTCTCCTTCAAGGGACTCCCCTGCCCCAACATCTTTGCCGGAGGGCTCAACTTCCACGGCCGCAACGAGTTCGTCCCCATACAGAGCATGGAGAAGGCCATGATGACCGTGGTGAACATCTGCCGACTGACAGCCCAAGAGTGATGGCACAGACCGAAGCACGCATAGACAAATGGCTCTGGGCCGCACGCATCTTCAAGACGCGCACCATGGCCGCCGCTGCCTGCAAGAAGGGACAGGTGAGCCTGAAGGGAGCACAGCTGAAGGCCAGCCGCACGGTCAGAGCCGGCGACGTGGTCGACGTGCGCAAGCCGCCCGTCACCTACAGCTTCCGCGTGCTGCAGCCCATCGAGAAACGAGTGGGGGCCAAACTGCTGCCCGAGATACTGGAGAACGTCACCGCCCCCGAGCAGTATGAAATCCTGGAGATGAGCCGCATAAGCGGATTTGCCAACCGCGCCAAGGGCACCGGACGGCCCACGAAGAAGGAACGCCGCACGCTCGACGAGTTCACGGGCGAGACACCCTACTTCCTGGCCGACTTCGACTTCGACATGGACGACGACACCGACACCGACGATACTGACGAATAATGGAAACGCTCGACAAGACCGACCTGCAGATTCTGCGCACACTCCAGCAGAACGCACGCCTCACCACCAAGGAGCTGGCGGCCGAGGTGCACCTCTCCTCCACCCCCGTCTTCGAACGCCTGAAGCGGCTCGAACGGAACGGCTACATCAAGAAATACGTGGCCGTGCTCGACGCCGAGAAGCTCAACCAGGGCTTCCTCGTCTTCTGCAACGTGAAGTTGCGACGCATGAACAACGCCATTGCCAACGACTTCGTGGAACGCATCAAGGAGGTGCCCCAGGTGACCGAGTGCTACAACATCAGCGGAAACTTTGACTATCTGCTCAAGGTGCATGCCGCCAACATGCAGGTCTACAAAGATTTCCTGCTGAACACGCTGGGAGCCATCGAAAGCGTGGGCAGCATCGAGAGCACCTTCGTCATGGAGGAAATCAAACACGACTACGGTCTTTACATCTGAACACCCCCGCACCCCAAATGATTGACAGAGCCACCATAGACAAAATCATGGACGCCGCGAACATCGTGGACGTCGTCTCCGACTTTGTCAATCTGAAACGTGCCGGCGCCAACCTGAAGGGCCTCTGCCCCTTCCACGACGACCGCACGCCCTCCTTCATGGTCTCGCCGGCCAAGAACTACTGCAAGTGCTTCGCCTGCGGCAAGGGCGGCAACCCCGTGGGCTTCATCATGGAGCACGAACAGCTCTCCTACCCCGACGCCCTGCGCTATCTGGCACGCAAATACGGCATACCCATCGAGGAGAAGGAGCTCACGCCCGAGGAACGACAGTCGCAGGGCGACCGCGACAGCATGTTCATCGTCAACGAATGGGCACGCGACTGGTTCCGCCAGCAGCTCCACGACACCGACGACGGGCGCGCCATCGGACTGGCCTACTTCCACGGACGCGGCTTCCGCGACGACATCATCGAGCGCTTCCCGCTGGGCTTCTGCCCCGACAGCCGCTCCGTCTCCATGTCGGCCGACGCGCAAAAGGCCGGCTACCAGGAGAAATACCTCGTCAACACCATCGACGAGAAGGAGCCAAAGAACAGCGTCGGCACCGGGCTGAGCATCAAGAACGAACGCGACGGGAAGCTGCGCGACCGCTTCCGCGGACGTGTCATCTGGCCCATCTTCACGATGAGCGGGCGCGTGGCCGGCTTCGGCGGACGTGTGCTCGACGCTGCCACCAAGGGCGTCAACGTGAAGTATCTCAACTCGCCCGAAAGCCTCGTCTACAGCAAGCGCAAGGAGCTCTTCGGGCTCTACCAGGCCAAGGAGGCCATACGCAAGCAGGACCTCTGCTATCTCGTCGAGGGATACACCGACGTCATGGCCATGCACCAGCAGGGAGTGGAGAACGTGGTGGCCTCGTCGGGCACCGCGCTGACCACCGACCAGATACGCCTCATCCACCGCATGACGAACAACATCACCGTCATCTTCGACGGCGACGAGGCTGGCATACACGCCAGCCAGCGAGGCATCGACATGCTCCTGGCCGAAGGCATGAACGTCCGCCTACTCCTCCTGCCCGACGGCGACGACCCCGACAGCTTCGCTCGCAAGCACAACGCCACGGAATATCAGGAGTACCTGAAGTCGCACCAGGTGGACTTCATCAACTTCAAGCTCAACCTGACGCTCGAGCAGGCCAAGGACGACCCCGTGAAGCTGAGCCAGCTCATCAACAACATAGCCGAGAGCATCGCCGTCATCCCCAACGAGATAACGCGCGTGCTCTACGTCCGGCAGGCCGCACAGACGCTCCAGATGGACGAGAAACTCATCACCACGGCCGTTGCCAACCAGCGCAAACGCATCAGCGACGAGGAACGCAAGGAGCAGGAACGCGAAGAGCGGCGGCGCAGCGCAGCGCCACTGCCCGAGGGACAGACTCCCCCACCGCCCCAGGAAGAGGAGCCGCAACCCGAACAGCTCCCGGCAGAACCCGTCGGGCGGAAGGAACTGAAATACGAGCGACCCCTCATCGCCATGATTGTGCGCTACGGCGAGCAGCAGATGTGCTGCGTGGACGGCGAGAACGGCGAGGACGTCGCGCTCACCGTCATCGAATACATCCACTACAGCCTCACGGAAGACGGTTTCCAACTTACCGACCCCGTCTACAGCCAGATGCTCGACGAGGCCTTCAGCCACGTGAAGGAACCCGGTTTCCGTGCCGAGCACTACTTCCTGAACCATGCCGACCCGCAGGTAAGCGGAACCGCCTTCGACCTCTCCACCGACCGCGAGCAGCTGAGCCGCGTCTACGGCGCACAGACCGACGACATACGCCCCATCGAAGTGGTGCCCCGGATGCTGGCCACCCTGAAACTGGCGCACGTTCAGGCCGAGCTCAAGCAAATCATCGAGCAGACAAAGAGCCCCGACGCAATGAAGGACCGTGACGCCTTCCGCCAACTCATGGAGCGATACAACGAGAAGAAGCGCCAAGCCGAGACTCTGGCCAAGGAGGCTGGAGAGCGCGTGGTGCTGCGCTGAGCACGACACGCCCGCCGGCGCAACCCTTAGGGTTGGGAAGCACCCGACCCGTAGGGCATGATTAGCCTTAATCCCGAATCGGTCATTAGCGTTTCTCTCCCCTCCTGCCTCCTTTACTCTCCATCGGGCAAAGCACTGCCCTCCCCAAA
>CAMJRQ010000007.1 GCA_946408305.1 uncultured Prevotellaceae bacterium | reverse complement strand
TGTTCATCAGGCTCGACACCATGCGGCTCGTGGGATAAATCTTGGTGGTGTTGATGTTGGTCTCGATGCCCAGGTCGGGGTGGGTCTTGAAGATCATCGTCACCTCCTCCAGGCTGGTGTTGCCAGCCCGCTCACCGATGCCATTGATGGTCACCTCCACCTGCCGCGCTCCGGCCAGCACGCCGGCCACGGTGTTGGCCGTGGCCATGCCCAGGTCGTTGTGGCAGTGGGTGGAGAGGATGCTCTTGCCGGCGGCAAAGGCGTCGACGTGCTCGTAGAGGTACTTTATCTTCTCGAAATACTCGTTGGGCACGCGGAATCCGGTTGTGTCGGGTATGTTGCAGACGGTGGCTCCGGCCTTCGTGACGGCCTCGATGACGCGAGCCAGGTATTCGTTGTCGGTGCGTCCGGCGTCCTCGGCATAGAACTCCACGTCCTCCACGTAGCGCTTGGCATACTTCACGGCAGCCACGGCGCGCTCGATGATTTTCTCGGGCGTCGAGTTGAACTTGTATCGGATGTGGCTCTCGCTGGTGCCGATGCCGGTGTGGATGCGCTTGTGCTTGGCATACTTCAGGGCCTCGGCTGCCACGTCGATGTCTTTCTCCACGGCGCGAGTCAGCGCGCAGATGGTGGGCCACGTCACGGCCTTGCTGATTTCAATCACCGAATTGAAGTCGCCCGGGCTCGAGATGGGGAATCCGGCCTCTATGACATCCACGCCCAGCGCCTCCAGCTGGCGGGCCACCTGTATCTTTTCTACTGTGTTCAGCTGACAACCCGGCACCTGCTCGCCATCGCGCAGCGTGGTGTCGAAGATAAACAATCTGTCGCTCATTTTTCTCGTTTGGTTACAATCTATTTCTATTTTCGGCTGCAAAGTTACGAATAAGCGAGCAGAAAAGCAAAGCCTCGCTTTGATTTTATCGAGCGGGAGTAACTTCGGCGAAGCCAGAGTTACGAGCAGAAAAGCAAAGTTTGCTTTGGTTTTCTCTAATGAGGGGAGAAAGTCACACGATGCTTTTACACACTTTTTACACTGCGGTGTAAAACTTTTACATCACGGTGTAAAACGATTACACCACGGTGTAACGACCCACGTAACGCACCGTTTCGGCGGGGATAACAAGAGGGAGGGGAGCGGCATCCGGTGCCACTCCCCTCCCCTATGCGACAGACGCGATGGATTTACTTCTTCGTCTTCTTACGTCCCTCGATGTAGATGCCGGGCTGGGTGATGTGCTCCAGCTTGCGGCCCTGGAGGTCGTAGATGTCGGTTGTCTGTTGTCCGTTGTCCGTTGTCACCTCGTTCAGGCCCGTCTCCATTTCCCTGATCAGGGTCAGAACCTCCTGCTGAGTCCGGCCTTCGGGAGCGAAGATGAGGATGTTGTCCTTGTTGCCGACCGTCAGGTTGAGCACCATCAGGGGGAAGCCCGTGGGCGTGCCCTGCCATCCGCGTGTCGTGGCTTTCGCTATGGCTAAGCCGTCGAATGTCCCTATCCGCAACGTCTGAGCGATGGGTAGCTCGTAGTAGACCTTTCCGTCGGCATTGTCTTGCACACCGACACCCGCGACGGTGAAGGGGCTGAGCTTGTCTTTCGTCTGGGCCAGCGTGATGGATCCGAAGCTGACATCCACATTTCCTGCCGTCTTCTTCGAGGGGGCGAGCTTCAGCGTGTGGGCCGTGGGGCCGGAGGTGACTTGCGTGCCGGACCGCGGGTCTTTGTAAATCTGCCAGAGGCTGCCGGCAAACTCTTGCTCGCCGATGACCTTCATCTGATAGTACACCTTCTCGGACTTGTAGAAGCGGTCGCCCTCGAAGTTGGCGTAGATCTTCACGTCGCCGGCCGAGAGAGGTGTCACCTCGCCGGTCTCTGGATTGACGGTGGCGACGCGGTTGTCCGAGGATGTCCACCTGACCTTCACGTTGGCCACCGTGGGCTTGAACATCTTGCCTCCGGCCTTCATCAGCTGGGGCGACATGAACTTGCGTCCGGGGCGTCCGATGTAGACGGTATTGGGCAGAATCAGGTTGTGCGACGACTTGACTACCTGCACGGAATAGGTGAATTCCGGAGCCGTGAAGTCATCGACGACACCGTCCTCGGTATCGACGGAAATCAGGCGTCCCACACGCTGCTCGGCTGGCACCTCAAGTAGCTCGTCCAGATACTGCGGGCTCACCTTAATCGTCAGCTTCAGGCCATCGACGCTCAGTTGGTTGCCAGGACCGCCCATCTCGGCGTCGTCGATGCTGAGGACTCGGTTGCGGCCCTGGGAGGTGAAGGTGATGGTCTGCGAGGCAACGGTCTCGCCGTTGGTGAAGCGGAATACGAGCTTCGTCTTGTCGGCCTTCAGACGGTGGTCCGGGCCGCTGTATTCGGTGGCGCGCGTCTCTTGGTGGTTCTCGTCGTAGATGCAGACGCGCTTCTCCAGTCCCTTCGTCGTCTTCGAGGCTTCGCGGACCACCTCCCATTCGCCCCATTCGTGGCCGGTGCGCTCGGTCTTATGTCCCTTGGTGGCCACTTTTCCGCAATAGTCGCAGACGAGGTCGGGGAAGTAGCCGTCCTTCGTACAGGTCTCATTCACCGCGTTCTCCTCGTGGTAGTCGATCAAGACTCTTACGTTACCAGCACTCACATGTCTGCAACCATGATTGAGGGGAACGTTCTTTCCCTTCACCGTCTTGCCGCAACGGTTGCAGAGATGGTCGCCATCGTAGCCATGGTTCTCGGGGTTGGGGTGGGGTGGTTGATTGTCATAGCTCACCGTGCAGTAGTTCACGATGGTGGTGCCGGCGATGGGTGTGGCCGACGGGTCGTGGCCCAGCGGAGCGATGGGGTCACCGGGGATGAGCACCGTGCCGCAGTCCAGACAAACCCGGCTGGGCGTTTGCCCGTAGAGGGTGCAGGTGGGCTCCATCTGCTCGCCCAGTCCGTAACGGCTGTGCGTGCACTTCTCCACCTCGGATACCACGGTTGCAGGCCCGTTGGGCATGGTGAAGGTGGTTGTCTGGGCCGTGGCATTGGCGAATGTCAAGCGCGGGACATCTATCCACTCCTTGCCATAGGGAATCTTATCGGAGCCGTCCCAGGAACGGAGGTCGTGCCACTCCTTGAGCTTAACGGGGTATGCGTACTTCTCGTCTTCAAAGCCATACTGCGCAGCTTTGGCGTCGTAGGTAATGGTCACCTTCTCGCCGGGCTTGGCATAGGCCTTGTCGGTCTTGGCGCCTATCGTCAGGATGGGGTAGGTGCCCTGCGGGAAGGTCTTGTATTCGCTGTAGTAGCAGACGAGACATCTGTGCCACATGGCTCCCGTGTTGTCAGCCGTCGGGCCGGCACTCACCGTCCAGAATTCCCACGAGTGGTTCTCCTTCTTCACGGCATCGCACGACTTGCAGCGGAAGTAGTGGCAGTCGCCATAGCTTCCCCAGAACTTGGGGTTGGGCACTTGAATGCCGTTCTGCCATACCCACATGTTGGGGCTGTCCAGCGTGTACCATACGTGGGTGTGCGGAAGCTTGTCGATGGTTTCGGTCTTGGTGTAGCCGCACTTCGTGCAGCTGACGTCCTTGCGGCCGGTGCGCTTCTCGGTGGGTTCGAGCGTCACCACCGTCTTGTCCATGCGATGAGCCTCGCGGGCCTCGGTGCTCACCACTCCGCAGCGGCAGGCGAACTAGTGGTTCACGTCGTCGTAGCGCGGTTGGTTGAACGTGTGCGTGTGACCGGGCTCCACCTTGGGTATCACCACGGAGTTCTTGGCCAGGCAGTCCATACACTTCTGCTCGAGCAGTCCGGTCTGCGTGTCGGTGGCGGCGCGGATGAGCGTCCATTCGCCGTAGCGGTGTTTCGAGGCCTTCTTCACTTCGGTGCAGCCGTCGCCGATGCAAACAAGGTAGTGCTTATCTGGTGTGGCTCCGTAGCTATCGTCGAACCAATCATCCCCCACATACATATTGAAGACGTGCTGGGCAGCCATCTTGGCAGCTTGGGTGATGACGTAGCCGCTGGCATTGCTGACGACGCAGTAGAAGAGATATTCCTCGTAGCAGGCGTCGCACTCCACTGCAACGGTCAGCGTGGCCGTGGTGGCTCCAGACACGTCGGCCTTGCCCGTGACGGAGGTGAAGCGGTCGCCGCCATCCTGGAGTTTGAGCACTTTCGTGCCTTTCCGTCTATACCACTGATACGTCAGGCCCGCTCCACCGGCGCGCACCTTGAAGGTGGCGTATCGGTAGATGCCTTCCTTCACAGCGTCGCTCACCTTGCCTTCGTAGTCCTGGGGCTGGCTCAGGATGTAGGGCGAGCCGTCCTCGGGAACGGGCACGTAGGGTATCGCGACGGTGCTCAGGTATTGGTTGCAGACGGCGCACGAGATGCTGGCCGAGCCGTTCTGCCGCCGTTCGGTATTGGGCTCGGTGAGGGTGACGGGCTCGCCTTCGGTGTGGACGGCCTTGTCGACGGCTGCGTCGCAGTCGCGGCAGACGTGCCAGTGGGCCGAGCCGTTGCTCTCCCATTCGGTGCTCACGTTGCTGTGGGCGCAGTCGGCATTGTGGCTGCACTTCTCGAGGCACTGCTCGTCCTGGTAGCACCAGTGTTCGGCAAACTCGGTGCTCTCCACGCAGAGCTCGTGCTCGCAGCCCAGGCTCTCGGTGTTGGCAGCGCAGCAGGTGAGGCAGAGCTCGCAGTCGTCGCAGCGCTCGCTCCCCTCGAAGCAGTCGTCACACTGCATGCAGATGAAGTGGTCGCCGTCGTCCTCGAACGAGCCGTCGTCGGGGCAGTAGCCGTGCTCGCAGTGGTAGCCGTCGGCACAGCTCTCACACTTGCCGCAGTATTCGCAGAGCTCGTCCTCCTCGAAGCAGTCGCCGCAGTCGGAGCAGAGGTGGTTGTCCCAATCGCTACCCTCGGGGCACAGCTCGTGCTCGCAGTGGTAGTCGGCCTGGCAATCCTCGCAGAGGCCGCAGTCGGGACACTCGTTGTCGTCGGGACATTGCTGGCATTCGGGGCAGACGTGGTCCAGGAAGTCGGAACCCTCGACGCAGTATCCGTGGGTGCACCCCTCGTCTTCGCTCTTGGCCAGGCAACATTCCTCGCAGAGGCCGCAATCGTCGCAAATTGCCTTGCCGGAGCCCTCGGCACATTCGCCACACTCCTCACAGAGCCAGCCGTTGTCCTCGCAGCAGTGGATGCAGTGCTCGCCGTCCTGCGGGCACCACTGGATGTCGTTGCCGTAGCCGAAACAGAAGTCACATTCGGGGCAGTGTTCCTGGTCCTGATAGCAGCCCTCGCAGAGGCCACATTCGGTGCATATCTCCTGGTCGCAGTTGTGGCATTCGGGGCAGTGGATGCCGTCCTCGCCCAGGTCGTTCTCCAGACAGATGCCGCAGATGGCGTGCTCCATGCAGGCGTTTTCGGCCAGATAGGTCTCCTCGCCGCCCGCGATGATGCAGCCACCGCAGTTCTCGCATTGCAAGTCGGAGCAGTCAGTGCAGTGCCACGGCACCATGTCGGTGCAGCCGCACTCCTGTGCTCCATGCCGGAACGCCTCGCGGCAGTAGTAGCAGAAGTATTCTGGATACTCATCCGCGAGTTTATCCCAGCAACTGTCGCAGGTGCGGAATCCGAGTCCTAAGTCGTGACTCTCGTCATCGTCCAAGCAGGCTCCGCAGTCGGCGCAGTGATGCCTCGTGTAGCATTCATCGTTGCCGTTCTCGCTGCAGTAGCCGCAGTCGTCGCAGAAATTCTCCATCAGGTTGCCCTCGATGTCCGACCATATATCGGAGGCATACTCCGTAAACGGGTCATACTCCTGCGACTCGCCATAGCGGGCGCCGCATTCCTCGCAGGCGAAGCAGAGATAGACCTCGCCCTCCTGGTCGGCATAGGATTCGTGAACCCAGTATTCGTCGGGCTCCCAGGCATAGGCCGCGCCGGCCGGCAGGAGCAGGAGCGAAAAAAGGAGACACACGAGGCGGTGCCATCCGTAGGTACGTCTTGTTGCCATATTCCTTAAAGAATTTAAAGTTTTAAAACAAAAATTTCCTTTCCTCGCGACAAATATACAAAGATATCGGTAAAATTACCCCTCCCGACTGTTAAATTTTCTTAAACTACAAGAAAAAAAAACAAAGCAGACATTGCTTTTACACACTTTTTACACCACGGCGTAAAACTTTTACATCACGATGTAAAACGATTACACCACGGTGTAACGACCCGCGTAACGTGCCGTTTCGGAATATTTTCGTACCTCTGACCTGAGGTCTTAGGTACTCCCATTCGGAAAAGCTCTAATAAATTTGGCTTTCCGCTCACTTATGCGTAACTTTGCGGGCGAAAAAAAAATCGGAAAACCAAGGAGAAGAAAGACATGAAACTGAAGATTGCAGTCCTGGCCGGTGACGGTATCGGCCCCGAGATTATGGAGCAGGGCGTGGCCGTGCTGAGCGCGGTGGCCAAGAGGTTTGGCCACGAAGTGAGTTACCGGGAAGCGCTCTGCGGTGCCCATGCCATCGACGAGGTGGGCGACCCCTTCCCCGAGGAGACCTACGAGACGTGCCTCTGGGCCGACGCCGTGCTCTTTGCCAGCGTGGGCGACCCGAAGTATGACAACGACCCCTCGGCCCGCGTGCGGCCCGAGCAGGGACTCCTGGCCATGCGCAAGCGGCTGGGGCTCTTTGCCAACATCCGGCCCGTGGAGACGTTCGACTGCCTCGTGCACAAGTCGCCGCTCAAGGACGAGCTGGTGCGCGGGGCCGACTTCATCTGCATCCGCGAGCTCACCGGAGGCATGTATTTCGGCCCCAAGAAGGAAGGCACCGACGAGGCCTACGACACCAACCTCTACTCGCGCCCCGAGGTGGAGCGCATCCTGCGCGTGGCCTACCAGTATGCCCGCCAGCGCCGCCGCCACCTGACGGTGGTGGACAAGGCCAACGTCTTGGCCTCGAGCCGGCTGTGGCGCCGCGTGGCACAGGAGATGATGTCGGAGTACCCCGACGTGGAGACCGACTTCATGTATGTGGACAACGCTGCCATGCGCATGATTCAGGAGCCACGCTTCTTCGACGTGATGGTCACCGAGAACACCTTCGGCGACATTCTGACCGACGAGGGCTCGTGCATCACCGGTTCCATGGGCCTGCTGCCCAGCGCTTCGACCGGCACCAGCACGCCCGTCTTCGAGCCCATCCACGGCTCGTGGCCCCAGGGCAAGGGGCTGAACATCGCCAACCCGCTGGCCCAGATTCTGAGCGTGGCCATGCTCTTCGAGCACTTCGGGCTGAAGGAGGAGGGAAGCCTCGTCCGCCAGGCGGTGAAGGCATCGCTCGACCAGAACGTGCGCACCCCCGAGATTCAGGTGGAAGGCGCTCCCCGCTACGGCACGCGCGAAGTGGGAGCCTGGATTGTGGACTACATCAAGAGGGCCCGCTGAAGCTCAGCAACCTGAGCCGCTCGCGGTCCTTGGGCCGGTTGAAGAGACGCAGCAGACGGAGGCATTCGCTACGAGAAGCGTAGCGGATGCCTCCGTCTGTTTCCGTCTGCTGCAGGCTGACACGCTGCCAGCGGCCACGACTTTTGACCTCGAGCCCCACGCTCACGTCCACCTCCACGCCGCCGACCTCCAGCTGCAAGCGCTGCTGGCTGCGGAAACGGCCGCCGGTCTCGCTGGGCAGAGGCAAATCCTCACGCGCGGGTACAATAATATCTATATCGCGCGTGGAGATGCCTTCCACGCCGTTCAGCACCAGCGCTGCCCCGCCGAAGACGGCCCAGCCGGGGAAGTCGGCATCGAGCCGCGGGGCCACGCTGCGAAGCGCCTCGCACAACGTCTTACGGTCCATGGCATTCAGGGCTGTTGCGGCTCTTTCAGCGGCACAGCCGACCGCTCGATAATCACCACGGGGCTGTCCCACAGGGGGAGGTCCTTGAAGTGGATGGCCCCGCCCTCCTTCGAGATGGTCACTTTGGAAAGGTCGTGGACGTAGCCCGTGAGCATATCAACGTAGACGGGGTCCTTGAGATTGAGGCCCTTGATGCTCACGTCGGACGTGAGACGGTCGAGCGAAGGCGAGGGTCGGCGCCCGCCGAGCCACATCATGCAGCCCACCTTGCGTCCGGCCTTCTGCAGTCCGAACGACGTCAGCTGCACGTTCATCGGGCCGGCCACTTCGACGCCTTCGGCCGGGGCCATGTCGGCGGTGAAGAGACTCGTCACATGCTGCACGGCATAGAACTTGGGACGCTTGTAGACGGGTTTCTTCTCGCCGTTCATGCGGATGAGGCCGAACGACTGGAGCATCCAGCCGTAGTTGAGGTCGACCATCGTGAAGAACGAGTAGGGCACGCCGTTGCCAAAGTGGCCCAGGCTCTGGCGCAGGTCCCACTTGGCCTGGCTGCACTCGGTCCATTCGATGTTGGCCAGAGCGTGGCCATACTCCAGCTGAGCCGGGCAGCCCGTCTCGCCCTGCATGATTTGGATGTCGGAACCGTAGGCTCTCACATCCTCGCGGAACTGGCGCACCTGGTTGATGCTCAGCTCGGGGATGGGGCGATAGGCATGATAGGTGATGTAGTCCACCAGCGAGAGGTGGTCTTTCTCCTTCAGATAGTCGAGCACCTTCTTGACGTACGTCCTGTTGGGCCAGCATACGCCGAAAGCCGCAATCCGTGCCTCGGGGTCCACCTCGCGGATGATGGCCGCCGTGCGGTCGAAGAGGTTGGCATAGAGGTCATACGACTTGCTGTTGCTGCCGCCGTCGGGCTCGTTCCACACCTCGTACATGCACACCTTTCCCTTGTAGCGTGTCACGCAGGCACGCACGTATTTCAGCCAGGCGTCCATCACGGGACCGTCGGGGAAGAGCTTGGCATTGAGCGTCATGCCGTGCTCCGAGTAGAGCGGATTGCCGTAGCAGAGGCACATCCAGGGGCGGATGCCCTGGGCGATGAGTCCGTCGACATGGGCGTCGAGCCAGCGGAAGTCGTAGCGTCCCTTCTTCTTCTCCGTCTTGGCCCAGCCGCTCTGCAGGCGCGAGTAACCCACACCCGTCTCGCCCATGAACTCCTTGAAGAGCTCAAAGTCGGCCATGTCGCGGTCCAGACACTCGCAGCCCACCGACCAGCGCGACTCGTTCTCGAAGCTGGAATGGGGCGGCGCGGCCAGCTCGCCGACGAGGGGCAGCGGTGCCTGGTGGGCGCGGATGTTCTCCCATGTCACTGATTTCTGAAGTTTTGTCTGGGCCGATGCGGGGCTCCAGGCGGTCAGGGCAAGCAGCACGAGGGCTGCCTTGGTGAGGATGCGTTTCATATCGCTTGTGTTAGTTTGGTTTTATTCCATCTGTATGGCTATGTGGTTCAGGTAGAGCTCGATGGCGCGTGTCAGCTCAACCGGCGAGCCTTTGGGCCCGAACTTGCGCGCACCGTGTTCGAGCGTGGAGCAGGGGATGCCGAAGGTGTTCCAGATGCCCGACGTGCAGGTGCCGCCCGTGCCGGAGCCGCGCCGCTGATAGTTCTCGGGGCCGTTCTCCCTCCAGTCGCGCGACGATTTGGGATACTCCGTGTTGGGCCCCATGAAGGCCCGGTAGAGGTCTTCCCCGCGGTACTGCACCTTTCCGGGTATGTTCTGTTCGTAGAGGAAGTTGCTCACGGACAGCAACTTGTCCGACACCTCGGAGGGGATTCCCTTGGCAAAGGGCAGCAGATAGGCACCCCATCCGGGCATGCCTTCGGGGTCGGTGTGGAGGTCGAAGGCCATCTGGATTTCGCCCGGTTCGTAGCGCCGGAGCACGGCCTTCAGGTTGCGCATCTCCTGCGTGCGCTCGTCCACCCAGTCGCGGTTGATGTTGATGTTTCGGGAGTTGAAGGGCGGATGGGCCCTGTCGTAGGTGTCGGAAACGTTGACCACGGGCACGACGACGAAGCGCACCCTCCGGCGCAGGTACTTCAGGTGGGGGTCGTGGCTCTTCCGGGCATCGGCTATGAGGCGCATGATCAGTGCGGCGGCAAAGTAACTCTCGAACTCGTTGCGCCCGTGGATGCCGGCCTGCAGATAGACCGTCTGACGGTAGTGCCGGGGCGTGAAGGTGTAGCACCACATGGTGTAGCGGCCCGTGTCGTCCATGCCGATGGAGTCGCGTGAAACGTACTTCGGCATTCGGGCCCGGAGCGGCTCGTAGTATTTCCGGACGAAGTCGCCGGCGTTGAGCTCGATATCGTCGGCCACGCCGCTGAGCAGTTCCAGCGGGAGCTCGTAGACGTTCTCGTCGCCCAGATAGCGCATCGCGGTCTGCCCGACCGCCGGGGTCGCGATGACCGCCACGGCCAGGCCGACAAGCATGCGGACGAAACAGTCTCTGAGATTCATAGCATCTGTTTTTTCGGAAATGTCACCACAAAATTAAGCAAAAAAAACGAAGGAATTACAAATATTCGTCCCCGAGTATTGATGCTTTTGCAAAAAATCAAGTCATTCCACCCCATATATCTTTACATTTCGCTCAACCTATTTCGAGGAGAAACTTATCTGAGGTCGAAACGGTTCACCCTTTTTGCCCAAACTCCACAGTGTTTTGCCCAACGCAACACGGTGTTCCGGCCCCAAGAACACGTTCTTTCGGAGAAAATCCCGGTTACGTCCGGAAAAATCGAATTTTGGAAGCGCTGAGAATCAAGCAGTTTTGAATTTTGAATTTTGAATTTTGAATTGCAACAAACCGTGCCGCACCGAATCTAATCGTTCCTCACGCCGATTTCCGAGGGGGTGAAAAAGGGAGGAAATCCTCGCGCGGTAAGAAATATTGATACCACCCCATGACATTCCAGGCAACGCAAAAAAAATATCTGCGCAAGGGCAGTCGCCTGGCGCAGACAGAAAAAAGAGCCTCACTTTCGGCTCGGGACGACAAGTTATGAATTGGAATTTGATTTTTCTTCGTAACTTTGCAGCGCAACAATCAGAATGCCCCGACATGAAACGCATCTTGCTACTCCTTCTCCTGCTCGCGGCCGCCAGTCCCCTGCTGCGCGCCCAGACCTACCAGGAAATCGTGAAGCAGGCCTTCACGGCCATCGAGAACGACAGCCTGGACCTGGCCGAGAGCCGCCTTCATGCGGCCATGAAGGCGGAGCCTGCCCACCCCTCGAACGCGCTGCTGCTGGACCTTCTGGCCAAAATCTGGGAAAGGCGCGGCGAACCGAACAAGGCGCTCCAGACCTATTCCGACGCGCTGGCCCTGGCCCCCACCAACGTGGACATACGCCTGAACCGCGCCACTCTCTACATGCGAATGGAGCAGGAGGAACGTGCACTGGCCGACTACAACGAGGTGCTCCACATTCAGCCCGAGCACACCGAGGCGCTCTTCTTCCGCGCCTACCTGCTCGCCGAGAAACGTCTCTACAAGGAGGCACGCACGGACTATGAGCATCTTCTCCGGCTGGAGCCGCGCAACGAGAAAGCCCTGCTGGGGCTGGCGCGGCTGAACAACCGCTCGGGGCGCCCGCGCGAAGCCATGGAGCAGCTGAACATGCTCATACAGCTCTTCCCCAACCATGCCGAGCTCTACGCCACGCGCGCCGGCATGGAGGCGGAACGCAACCAATATGAAGTGGCGCTCCACGACTATGACCGTGCCATCGAATTGGAGCCTGCGAATCCCGACTACTATCTCCTGCGCGCCATGTTCTATCAGCAGACGAAACGCAAACGGCAGGCCCGCGCCGACTTTCAGCGCGCCATCGAGCTGGGAGCCGACAAGCTGGAAGTGGCTGCCATGCAGAAAGAGAAACGATAAAAGCGGGAAAGAAAACCTCAGCCCCTGACGGCGGCAATCATCTCGGCGACCGTGAGCAGCTGCTGCTCGCCCGTGAGCATGTTCTTCAGCGTCACGCGACCGGCTGCCATCTCGGTCTCGCCAGCCAGTGCCACGAAGGGAATCTGCTTCTGGTTGGCATACTGCATCTGCTTCTTCATCTTGGACTCGTCGGGATATATCTCGCAACGGATGCCGGCCTGCCGGGCCTCGGCCGCAATGGGCAGGCAGTAGGCCGTCTCGGCTGCGCCGAAGTTGATGAAGAGGAGCTGCGTGGAGGTGGTCACCTCCTGGGGATAGAGGTTGAGCTGATTGAGCACGTCGTAGATGCGGTCGGCACCGAAACTGATGCCCACACCGCTCAGCCCCGGCATGCCAAAGATGCCGGTGAGGTTGTCATAGCGTCCGCCGCCCGTGATGGAACCTATCTCCACGTCGAGAGCCTTCACCTCGAAGATGCAACCCGTGTAATAGTTGAGCCCGCGGGCCAGGGTGAGGTCGAACTGCAGTTCGGAACCCTTGCCGCCCGTGACGAGTTCGTACTGGCGCAGGACGTATTCCACCTCGTCGATGCCACGCAGGCCCGTCTCGCTCTCTTGCAGCGTCTGGCGCATGACGGCCATCTTCTGCTCGTTCGTACCCGAGAGCGAGATGATGGGCTGGAGCTTCGCGATGGCCTCCTCGGCCAGTCCGCACTGGCGCAGCTCGTCGTTGACGGCATCGAGGCCAATCTTGTCGAGCTTGTCGATGGCCACGGTGATGTCCACGATGCGGTCGGCCGCGCCAATCATCTCGGCGATGCCCGTGAGAATCTTGCGATTGTTAATCTTGATGCACACGCGGATGCCGAAGCGGCGGAAGACGGTGTCGACTATCTGCATGAGCTCCACCTCGTTGAGCAGCGAGTCGCTGCCGACCACATCGGCGTCGCACTGATAGAACTCGCGGTAGCGGCCTTTCTGCGGACGGTCGGCCCG
>CAMJRQ010000006.1 GCA_946408305.1 uncultured Prevotellaceae bacterium | reverse complement strand
GCATCTCGGGGTTGGCGCGCTGCACGGCGTTCAGCTCGATGCCGCTGCTGTAGCGTCCGGTCTCCACGCTGGAGACGCTGCCGCCGCCCAGTCCGATGCGATAGTTGTCGCCGCCCACGACGACAATCTTGTTCCCCTTCTGCGGGGTGCCCTTCAGGCAGTCGCGCCGGGTGCCGTAGCCCACGCCGCCGGCCAGCATGATGACCTTGTCGTAGGCGTAGGGCACGCCGCCCGTCTCCTGGTGCTCGAAGGTGAGCACCGAGCCGCAGATGAGCGGCTGTCCGAACTTGTTGCCGAAGTCGCTCGCGCCGTTTGAGGCCTTGATGAGGATTTGCTCGGGTGTCTGGTAGAGCCACTGGCGCACGGGCAGCAGACGCTCCCATTCGCGCTCCTCCTCGGTGCGGGGATAGCTGGTCATGTAGACGGCCGTGCCGGCAATGGGCCACGAGCCTGTACCGCCGCCCATGCGGTCGCGAATCTCGCCTCCGGTGCCGGTGCTGGCGCCGTTGAAGGGCTCCACGGTGGTGGGGAAGTTGTGCGTCTCGGCCTTCAGGCTGATAACGCTCTCGATGTCGCGCACCTCGAAGTAGTCGCTCGTCGAATGGTCGCGCGGGGCGAACTGCTCCACGACGGGCCCTTCGGCAAAGGCCACGTTGTCCTTGTAGGCCGACAGGATGTGGTGGGGGTTCTCCTGGGTGGTCTTCTTGATCATCTGGAAGAGGCTGCTCTCCTTCTCCTCGCCGTCGATGATGAAGGTGCCGCCGAAGATTTTGTGGCGGCAGTGCTCGCTGTTGATCTGCGCGAAGCCGAAGACCTCGCTGTCGGTGAGCTCGCGGCCGAGCTGACGCTCCACGTCGTGGAGATAGGCTATCTCCTCGGGCGAAAGGGCCAGTCCCTCCTCCTCGTTGTATTGCTCGAGGTTCTGGATGTGGCGTATGGGGGCGGGCTTGATGTCGACGGAGAAGATGAGCTGGTCGAGCCCGTGGTAGAGGCGTTGCAGCATGGGGTCATACTGGCTCTCGGGGCCGTAGACGGGGAAGTATTCCTCGATGCGCAGGATGCCGCGTATGGCCATGTTCTGGGTTATCTCGACGGCATTGGTGCTCCAGGGCGTAATCATTTCGCGGCGTGGGCCCACGAAGTAGCCCTCGATGGCGGGCGAGTCGACGACGCTGGCTTCGCCGTAGAGCCAGCAGAGTTTCTGGCGTTCCTCTTCCGTGAGCGCGCGTTCGCTCTGCGTGGCGATGATGTTGCCCGAGGGGGTCTTGAAGAAGGTGATTGTCATTGTCCTTAAGAGAATAATGTAGGGGGTTGTTTCTTACGGGTGCAAAGTTACGAAAAAACGAGAGCAGAACAAAAGAAACGGTTTTCTTTTTTTATGCCGAGTGGGTGACAGACCGTTCTCATCCGGTGTGCAGAGCGAAGACACCATCGGACGTTTTCAGCGTGAGCAATCCTTACAGCAGTTTCTCGCGCATAGCCAGGGTGACGAGGGCTGCGGTGTTCTTCACACATAGTTTGGCAAGCAGACGCTTGCGATACCAGTTGACGGTCTCCACCGACATGGACAGCTGCGGGGCTATCTCCGGGTTGGTCAGTCCGTCGCAGATGAGGCGGAGGACGTTGCGCTCCACTGCGGTGAGGGGGACGTTTTTCTCCTGCGCCTTGTTCAGGACGGCTTCCACCTCGGTGCTGACATAGTGCCCGTTGCGCCATACGCACTGGATTGCCTTGATGAGCTCCGCAACGGGTGAGCTTTTCAGCAGATAGCCGTGGATGCCGCTGTGCATCATGCGCTGGATGACGGAGTATTCGTCGTGGACGGTGACGGCAATGAGTCTCATCTTCGGATAGTCTGCCATCACCTGGCGGCAGAAGTCGACACCGCTGCCGTCGGGCATGGAGATGTCGAGCAGCAGCACGTCGGGGCGGGTCTTTTCCAATTCCTTTCTGCAGGCTTCGAGGGTAGCAAACGTGTTGCTTACGTGAGCCACGTCGCTGCGGTTGATGGCCTCGGACAGGCTCTCGGAAAACATGGTGTGGTCATCGACTATCTGGACATCAATGCGGTATTTCATCTGCTGTGCTTTTGTGCTCTCGCTCATAGTGGAATGGTTACGTTTATCTCTGTTCCGCCGGCCGAGACAATGTCGAGCTTTCCGCCGAAGCGGCTGATGCGGTGGCGGATGTTCTGAAGTCCGGAACCATCCCCTCTGGGAGCGGTGCTTATGCCTTTCCCGTCGTCGCTCACGGTGAGCGTGGCCTCGTGGCAGTCGTGCATCAGCTGAATGTTGATGTGCTGTGCGTCGGCATGGCGCAGGATGTTGCTGACCAGTTCGTAGGCGCAGCGGTAGAGCACGAGTTCCACTTCCTTCGTCAGGGGCGCGTCGTTGCTGCCGAATGCGTGGAACTGCGCCCCGGGCACCGATTGGGCAAAGTCTGACAATGCCTGTTGCAGTCCGCCTTGGAGCAGTTCCTCGGGCATCAGGTGGTGGGCCACGCGCCGCAGTTCGGTTGCCGTATGGTCGAGCAGCCGCAGGGTCTCCTCGCGCGCTGCGTCGTTCTCTATCTTGAGCCTTAGCACCGAAATCATGCTGCCGATGGAGTCGTGGAGGTCGCGCGCCAGTATGCGGCGTTCCTTCGTCTCGGTGTCCAGTGCCACGCGGGCGGCCAGCAGGGCTTTCTGGCGTCGGTGGGCCAGCTGGGAATAGACGAGCAGGGCGACGACGACGCCGAGCAGGGCCGCGGCCAGTCCCAAGAGCCTCTGGTGCTGTCGCCGTTCGCTGTCCATCCGCGCTATCTGTGCTTCTTTCTTCTCGGTCTCGTAGAGCACCTCCATCTGCGAGAGCCCCGACTGGTAGTGTTCGGTGGCAAAGCGTTCCATCATCGAGCGCATCTTGCTGATGTAGAGCCGTGCTTTCTCCGTGTCGTGCAGTTCCATGTAGATCTGTGCCAGCAGTTCGTAGCAGCCCACGTCGCTGTAGGTGGCTTCTGCGTCGTTCTCGTGGACGGAGAGGCGTGCGTGCCGGAGGGCCTCTTTCCATTTGTTTTCCCTCATGGCCACGATGGCGGCTGCGGCATGAATGTAGGCCTTGGTCTCTGTCATGATTTCGTCGTTGGCCAGTGTCAGGGCTTCGGCCACGAAGGCCTTGGCTTCGGGCATTTGTTCGTGGCTCTCTATCAGGTGTATCTTAGCCATCGAGGCGAGTGTCTCGGCATAGTCGTTGCGTTCTTCGTCGCGGTGGGCGTGGTAGTAGCTGTAGGCCGGCAGCAATGTCTCGAGGGCCTTGTCGTGGTTGCCTTGGCCGATGAAGATTTTCGCCAGCCCCTTCCGGGGCAGTGCCATCATCAGCGAGTCGCCCGAGGCTGTGCCCGTCTCGATGGCTCGCAGGAATTCCTGCCCGGCCTTTTCGCTGTTTCCCATGGTGAGCCACAGTTCGGCCACGTTGTGGTGGAGGACGGTCTGCGACTCCTTCCAGTCGTACTTCTCGAAGATGGGGAGTGCCTTCTGATAGTATTCGATGGCCAGCAGGGCCTTGTCCTGTATGTTGTACAGGTTGCCGAGGGCACCGTAGAGTTGTGAGAGGTTGTCGTCGATGGTGCTCTCCGCATAGCGCTTGTCGCCGTGCATGGAGTCGGTGACGGCGAGTGCCCAGAGGAAGTAGCGCTCGGCAGGCTCATAGTCCTCCTTGCCGTAGTGCTGCAGCCCGAGTTGGTAGAGGGCGTTCTCCCGCATGTTCAGGGCGTTCATCCTGTAGGTCAGCGCCAGCATCTCGCGGCAGTAGCGTTCGTGCTTTTCGCTGTCCTTGCCCAGATAGCCGCGCACGAGGGTGTTGTAGCATTCCATGCGCTCTCGGTCCGTCAGGTCTGGCCGCTGCCTGAGCACCCGTTCGGCAGAGTCCACCCTGGCATGGCGGTGGTCGGTGTAGGCCGCTGCCATGAGGCTTTTCGTGCAGAGCAGGGTCGACAGCACTATTGTGAGTGTGGTGGTTTTCGGCATGAAAATGTTCGCTTCTGGCATCAAAGTTAGGCATTTATTCTCGGATATCACCACCTGAAAGGGTGGAATTTTACCCCTTTGGCGCAACTCCACCCGTTTGGGTGGTGGCGGTTTCGGTGAAATGGCGTTACTTTGGGCAGAATATTTCCAAGATTCTTAACCCTAACAATTATTTCAAAGGTATGGCTACAAAGAGAATGCTGATGCTCCTTGCGACAATCTTCGCACTGAGCATGGGAGCCAGCGCACAGGGCTGGCTGGGCAAGGTGAAGGACAAGGCCGTGGATGCCGCCAAGCGCACGGTGGAACAGAAGGTGGAACAGAAAGTGGAGCAGAAGGTGGGAGACGTCATCGAGGGAGCTGCCATAGGTCGGAAACCGAAGAGCCCCGAAAAGAGCGAGGCGGCCGACGAGGCGGTCCTCAAGGCGGCCGATGAGACCCCCGATGCGGTAAGCCAGAACGAAAAGAGCGATTTCGTCCGCGGCAGCGTGATGCTCTTCCAGGACGACTTCGCCGACGAGCAGATGGGCGAGTTCCCGTCGAAGTGGGATGTGAACGAAGGCGTTGCCGAGACGGCCGCTGTCAACGGCAAGAAGTATCTCAGCTTCACCGGAGACTGGAACGCTGTGGCTCCGTTGATGACCAACATGGCGTCCTACTTGCCCGACGTCTTCACACTCGAGTGGGATGTCTTCTACAGCAAGGCCGGCGAATTCGGAGGGTCTGAATTAGAGGTGCAGTTCCTCCGCGAGGGATCGTGGAACGGCCAGGCAGGCAGCGTCGTGCTGACATACCGTTCCGACGTCCCCGACTGCTACGGAGGCTATCGTTTCGAGAAAGGCGCCGGCGCGTCGGGCGAGGTGAGCGGCCGTCTCGACTGGGACGGAATCCGGCAGTACGTGAAAATCGGTCAGTGGAACCACTTTGCAGCGTCCTTCAACAAGCGTGCCTTCAAATTCTACATCAATGACCACCGGGTCATCAATCTGCCCAACGCGAAAGCTCCCGAGCGAATCCTGTTCGTCTGCACCGGCGACTATCAGTACCGCGGATTCTCCAACGTCGTCCTGGCCGCTGGCGCCAAGGACCTCTACGAGCGCCAGGCCACCGACCTCTCGGCCGTCGAGAAAGCCATCCGCGAGACGGGCAAGTTTGTCACCAGCAACATCCTCTTCGAGACGGGCAAGGCCACGCTCAAGCCCGAGTCGATGGTGGAAATCCAGAAGGTGGCCGACTATATGAAGAAGAACCCGACGGCCCGCTTCGAGGTGCAGGGACACACCGACAACCAGGGCTCCGACAAGGTCAACGACCCGCTCTCGCAGCAGCGTGCCGAGGCTGTGGTGAAGGCCCTCGAGCAACTGGGCTGCGACCCCTTCAACATGCGCGCCGTGGGCAAAGGCTCCCACGAGCCCGTGGCCGACAATACAACGGACGAGGGCCGCGCCAGGAACCGTCGGGTGGAATTCGTCAAGCGCTGAATCCTCCCGGGGGAGAGGTTTTGTTTGTCAGGAAAAAATACCCATCACAGTGCGGCTGTGGCAAGGAGGCCCCCCGGAAACTCACGTGAAAAACGGTGAGAATGGGTGAGCCGAGGTGTTTCTCGGGCTGAAGTTAGAAATCGGATTTTCGGAAGTGCCTGGAAATCAGCGCTCCCGAAAATCGTTTTTTTTCGTCGAATCGGGATTTTGCCCGGAAGAACGTGCTCTTGGGGCCGGAACACCACGTTGCGTTGGTCAAAACACCGTGTTGCGTCGGCCAAAACCCTTCACCCTTTTTGCCCGGGTCGAACTTTTTGGCAAACCGGAAAGCGTGGTTTGTAAACAAATGGTCATAAAAAAACGCCGAGCCCGGCGGGGTTGGCGGGTTCGGCGTTCGTGGGGCGTGGGGGCCTCGGGGGCGGCTCAGATGTTCTCCTCGAGGTAGAACGAGAGTTCCACCTTGTAGGGCTTGCTGCCGTCGTTGGGCTTGATGGTGGAGCCGAGCGTGAGCGTGTAGTAGTTCTTCTGTCCGAAGGGGCGGATGTCGAAGGTGGCGATGCCGTCCTCAAACTCGGTGTGCATCGTCTGCGGGTCTTCCCATTCGAAGGAGAAGGTGCCGCTCTCGGTGCTGACTTTCAGCCAGCTCCAATCGTCGGCCACGAAGGATTTGCCGTTCTCGAAACTGATGATGAACTTGCCCGAGCGGGTGAGTGTGATGTCGGTGACGGTCATGCCGGGGTCGAATTCCTCGTCGATGGTGGCCTTCGTCTTGGCATAGTCGAGGATGGCGTTGAGGCTGGCGGCCTCGGGCACCTGGAACTGCTTCACGGCCGTCACGCCGTCGGAGTGGCGCAGGCGGGCTCCGGCCACCTTCCAGCTGCGGCACATGATGTCGGCCAGCTCGCCGGCGGGAATCTCATTCTCGGTCACGGTCACGTTGGCGATGTAGGGGGTGGGGTCGCCGGGGAAGAAGAAGGTGGCCTGTGCGGAAGACGACGACCTGGTGTCTTTCAGGCTGATGGTGCAGATGGGGCGCTTGCCCGAATCCATGAGCGTGTATTCGCTCTTCGTCTTGTTGTAGGAGAAGAGTCCCTTCTTGTACTTTGTGCTGCCGCCGGCGCGCGTCTGCACTTTCTGGAATTCGTTGTAGAAGGACATGCCCTTGCGCGTCAGGACGATGTCGACAATGGTCTTGGGCTCTTTGCCGATGAACTCGCCTTCGATGGTCAGGTCGCTTTCATACTCGAAGTCGCTCACGGAAGTGGTCTGCGGTGCGTCGTCGTTGTCGCTGCCGCAGGCGGTGAGGCCCGTCAGGCAGAGGGCTGCGAGGGCCACATAGAGAAGATTCTTTTTCATAATGGTAAAGGTTTATTGGGTTATTGGTTTAGAAAGCGCGGAAGTTCACACGGAGGTTGAGCACGGGATAGACGCGGATTTTCTCGATGATGTCGATGGCGTCGTTCAGGTCTTCCTCGTCGACGTCGCCCTTGCCTACCTTCACCCACCGCTGCTCGTCGTACGAGTAGGCCTTCATGGCGGGCTTGCCCCAGAACTGTGCACCCACGTCGAAGGCGAAGTTCACGCGGCGCTTGGGCACGGCGCGGCCCCAGCCCAGGCCCACGTAGGGCTTGAACTTGCGGGCGGCGATGTTCACGCGGGCTATCATGTTCTCGTCGGGGGTGATGAGGGTGTTGCCAATCTCGATGCCCTCGCCGGGTCCTACGTCCTCGAGCGGATGGGTGTTCTTGGCCTCGATGGGGAATTCCTTGCCCAGGAAGAAACCGGCCGTCAGATGGAGCCCGCCCTTGGGGATGGGGTAGAAGTCGGCCAGCAGCTTCCAGTCGAGGATGTTCGTCTTGGCCTCCACGTTCACCGTGTGGCAGGTGCCGTTCGCTTTGTCCTTGTTGGTCTTGTAGTCGATGTCGAAGTCGAACCCAATCTTGGGCATGAAGCTCACTCCGGTGCGGAAGGCCAGGAAGTTGGTGCAGGGCATGGCCACTTCGACGCCGATGCCGGTGGTTCCCACTTCGACGCCGGCCGAGAGATGGTTAAAGATTTTCGCATCGACGGGCGTGTCCTGGGCCCGGAGAGCGGGCGTTGCCAGCAGGGCCGACAACAAAGCGAGGGTGAGGCGTTTTCTCATAGTTGTGTCGTTTAGTGTTTGAGAGAGAGTTGATTCATTTCAGCGCAAAGTTCGTTAAATTATTTTGTACTTCCAAGCGAGATGTTAATTATTTGCAATTATGCGCCGAAATTATTCCATTATTCTCTCTCGCCCTGTTTCTGCTTGGCAAAGCGGCTCTTTCCGAAGGGGAAGTTGATTCCCATGCAGAAGTCGTAGTTGCTGCGCAGGGGTATCATCTGCTTGCTGAGGCGGCCTACGCAGTGGTCCGAGCCGATGAAGAGGCTGAAGGCGCGCGGGTGGAAGTTGAGCACCCATCCCACGTTGGCTCCGAGCGAGCCCAGTGCGGCGTTGCAGCTCAGCTCGAACAGAGGGGCGGGGCTCAGCGTGACGCTGAGGCGTTCCTCGTTCCAGCTGTAAACGCCCTGTAGGCGCGATGTGCTCAGGAGTCCGAACTTCAGGTGGCGATAGCTGGGTAGCGCATATTCGGCAGCCAGGACGAGCGTGGCGCCCAGCGTGCGGCGCCGGGCTGCGGAGCCTCCGTCCTGCAGGCTGTAGAGGTCGGACAGACGGTCGCCCAGCCGGTCGGCCTGGTCCTCGAGCGACTCGCCGGGCCCGTCGTCCACCTGGATGTCGTTGAAGCCGTCGAAGACAAACGTGTCGCCGCGGTTCACGGCCACGGCCACGTTGCGCCATTTGATGAAGCCCAGGTCGAGCAGGCTGGCGCTCAGGGTGAGACCGTCGATGAGCCCCTGCTGCTCCAGGTTCCATTCCAGACCCAGGTCCATGCCGAAGCCCAGCCCGTTGATGCCCGCCTTGATGTCGTCCATGTCGCCGATTTCGAGCTGTTCGTAGGTGGTGTGGCCGGGATACTGGTACTTGTATTCCTTCGTTTTCGTCTCGCCCCATTTGAACCCTTTCAGCCCCACCTCCATCTGGGCGTTGGCCGTGGCCGTCCACTGGTCTTCGCCCGCCAGGTTGAGCCGCAGGCGGTCCATCTTCAGGTTGGCATATCCGGCGCCCACGAGGAATTTCAGCTTGCCTCCGATGCGCCATGCGCGGTTTATCGGGTGGCTGTGGCCCAGTGCCACCTCGAACCAGGCCGTGGCCGTGGCGCCGAAGTTGCTGATGTCGTAGTCCTTGTTGGCGATGTTCTTGGTCAGGTCGAAGAGCTCGTAGGGGATGTTGACGCCCAGGTTGGAGCGCAGCCCGAGCGAGAAGGTGTTGAAACCGCTGTAGGCGTGCGTGCCGAAGCTGAGCAAGTCGTAGCGCACGTCGGACAGCAGCTTGTTGTTGCGGTGGAAGGCGTCCATGGCCTTCTGGGGGCTGATGTCGGGGTGGAGATAGGTGACCATGCCCTTCCCGCCGGGGTTCTTGTAGAAGAAATCCTTCACCCCCATGTTGCCGCGCAGGGCTATGTTCAGGTTCCCGGGCAGGATGGGCAGGCTGAAGTATCCCCGGCGGTCGTAGTCCTTGGCCGGGTTCAGCTGGTGGCCGTAGGCAAATCCGTCGAGGAAATAGGCGCTGGAGAGGTTCTGCGCCGTGGCCGTCTGGGCAGCGGCCAGGGCTGCGCAGGCGATGAGTATTCTGAGCGATGCTTTCATTCTTGTCGTGCAGTCAGTGGGGTGTTGTCTTAATTGGCGTCGTAGGAGTATCCGCCCTTGATGCTAACCTGTATGCGGCGGAAGAGCAGTGCCGCGTTGCGCCGCAGGAGTCCCTCGTTGCCATTGGCGCTCACCCGGGCCTCGAACTGCACTCCGTCCAACTGGCTGACTCCCTTCTGCGGGTTTCCGACCAGGAAGTCGTTGACGGTGTATCCCTCGCGCGGACGGATGGTGAAGCTCACCTTCTCGTCGCGGGCATTGGCGCCGACGGTGATGCGGTTCACCTCGAGCTGCGGTATCTCGCGTCCCTCGCGGTCGATGGGGATGAGCCTGAGCGAGGCCTGTGCGGGCAGGTTGCTCGTGGCCAGGGCTTCGAGTTGCAGGTAGCCGAAGTCCAGTTTGTCCAGGTCGCCCAGGTCGTCGGCCCATCCGCGCTCCGTGTCACGGTAGACCAGGAGAAAGTCCTTGCCGAACTCGATGGGGGCAAAGACCTCGTATTCCACCCCGATATCGTAGTCGTGGTTGGTCAGCAGGTTCTCCACACGCACGTCGATGTCGGCCACCTCCACCTCGATTTCCTTCGGAATCTTGCGCACGAGCCGTCCGAGCCCCTCGGTGACGATGTGCTGTGCGCCGGCATATTCCTGCGGCAGGTAGCGTGCCGCCTCGTCGGCCAGGTAGTAGTGGTTGGCATAGGTGCCTGCGGGGTCGCCCTTGATGAGGATGTCGTGGGCCCTGATGTGGATGTCCTGCTCGGCATTGGTCAGCGTCAGGCTGGTGGTGGCCGTGGCGGGGATGAGGCTCTGTGCGGTGAGGAAGATGAGCGGGTTGGCCAGGTCGAGCACCACCTCGTCGTCGTTCAGGAAGTTGGGCAGGTCGTCCAGCCGGATGGGCTCTATGTCTTCGATGCGGTGGCGGAGCGAGCCTGTGAGGCTTTCCACGACGATGTCTTCACTCATCGCGGCGGTGCCGCTCAGCACGATGCTCTCGGGCAGGAGCAGGCCCGGATTGCGCTCGTTTATGACCTGAGCGATTTCCTCGGGCGAGAGGGCCTCGAGCGCGGCTTCGATGAGTGCGGTGTCGAAGTCGGACGTCCGGATGCCGAACGAGCCCTCGACGGCAAAGCGGCCGCTGATGCTGGCCGTGTGGCTCGCGGGGTCGAAGCGGAAGTCCTCGCCGCCGACGATGCTGCTCACGTCGATGCTCAGCTCCAGCTGCTGGTCTCTGGGGATGCGTGTCTCGCCCACGCTCACCCGAATCTGGTTCTCGGCGATGCGTTCGGGCTCGAGCCGAGAGCCGCAGAAGCGACATTCGTCGATGATGATGCCGCGCGGCACGCTGATGGTGATGTTGTTCAGATAGTAGCAGCTGACGTAGTCGGGCAGGCCCTCGGCATGCAACTTGAGCGTGGCGGTGTTCGGGCGGATGCCGATGCGTTCGATGTCGGCAATGTCGCCGTCGATGTCGCCGCTCTGCGTGCCCTCGTCGATTTCAAAATAGGCCTTGTCGGGCTCGATGTCGTAGAAGTATTCGCGGTCGTCGATGTCGAGCGTCTCCCCTCCCAGACGGAGGCTGATGCGGCGCGGGGCGTCGTGCCCGATGAGGTCGCGGCGGTGGATGACGGCGTCGATGTCTCCGATGTGGGGCTTGCGTATCCTGATTTCCCCGATGTTCACGGGCCGCACGTCGGCCTTCCCTTTCTGGCGGATGCAGAAGAAAGAGTCCTGGAGTTCGTCGCTCCACACGTACTGCACCACTCCCTCCTGTTCCAGCTCCATCATGTTGCGCAGCAGGATGCTGTCGGTGCTGCAGTAGGGGAGGCGCAGGTCTACGTTGCCTCCCAGCGTCCAGTCGATGTCGTCCAGGTCGTAGCTTTTGTCTACGCATGAAGCCAGCAGTGCGCATCCGGCCACGGCGGCTGTGTGCAGGAATCGTCTCGTCTTGGTTCTCATTGTATTGTGCTGTTTCGGGAAGAGATGGCTTCGCGTGCCCCCTTTCCCCTTTTGTGTCGTATTTTCTTTTCGCCACAAAGTTAGCGAAAAAGTGAGACATGGGCAAACTTTTGCCGCTGGAAATAAAGAAGAAAGGGACCCCTTGCGAGGGTCCCTTTCCTGGGTTTTCAGTATGTGGCACGAGCCGTGCATCAGAGCTCCCATCCCAGAGCGCTGGCACCCAGCACTGCAGCGCTGGAGCCGTCGAGCTCGGAGAGAAGCAGCTTGGCCTTGCCCTTGTAGTTCATGAGCACGTTCTCGTCGTAGGCCTTGCGGATGGGGTTCATGAGCAGGTCGCCAGCCTTGGTGGGGCCGCCGAAGAAGATGAAGGCCTCGGGGCTCGAGAAGTTGGCAAAGTCGGCACAGGCCTTGCCCAGGAGGGTGCCCGTGTATTCCATGATCTGCTTGGCCATGAAGTCGCCCTGAGCGGCAGCGATGCTGATGTCCTTGGCCTCGAGCTTGTCGAAGGGAATGTGGCGCAGCGTGGAGGGAGTGGTGCGGATGGCCATCCATTCCAGAGCCGTGCGCACCATGCCGGTGGCCGAACAGTAGGCCTCGAGGCAGCCCTTACGTCCGCAACCACAGTCGCGAGCGCTGGGTCCGCGGTCGATGATGACGTGGCCCAGCTCGCCGGCAAAGCCGTCGCTGCCGTAGACCAGCTGGCCGTTCACCACGATGCCGCTGCCCACACCCGTGCCCAGTGTGATCATGATGAAGTTCTTCATGCCCTTGGCCACGCCGTAGGCCATCTCGCCGATGGCGGCTGCGTTGGCGTCGTTGGTGAGCGCCACGGGAATGCCCAGCCGCTCGCTGAACATCTTGGCCAGGGGGATGATGCCGGGCCACTCCAGGTTGGGAGCGTTCTCCACGCTGCCCGAATAGTAGTTGCCGTTGGGGGCGCCGATGCCCATGGCCTGAATCTTCTCGATGCCGCCCACCTGGTTAATGATGGTCTGGAGGGCTTCGCAGCAGTTGTTCACATAGTTCTCGGCTGTGCCGTGGCCGCGCGTCTTCACGGATACGCTGGCCACCACGTTGGCCTTGCCGTCAACGATTCCGAACACGGAGTTGGTGCCTCCCAGGTCCAACCCAATCACATAAGGCTTCTTTTCCATATTATTATATAATTAATAGTTATGAAATCAATACTTCCCGACAAAGTTAAGCATTTAGTTTCAGAAATCTGCACATTTCTGCAGAAAAAAGTGTGAATACTCGAAAAAAAAACCGAAATTTGCACCCTCAGAAATGAGAAGAGGGAAATGTTCGTAGCTCAGAAACTGCGCCAGCAGAACATCACAGCCTATGTCATCTACATGTTTCAGGTGGAAGACATCGTCAGGGCCTATGGCCTTGACGTCGACCGCATCGTCTCTGAATACCTGCCCCGCTTCGGCCTCGACGAGGAGCAGACTCGCCAGGCCCGTCAATGGTATGAGGGGCTCGTGCGCATGATGCACGAGGAGGGCGCCGAGCAGTCGGGCCACGTCCGTGTGGTGCGCAACACCATCGAACTCATGGAGGAGCGCCACCGCGAGCTCCTGGCCGACCCCAAGCAACCCTTCTACAGCGCGGCCTACTACAAGGCTCTGCCCTCCATCGTAGAGCTCCGTGCCCACGGTGCCAGCCGCGAGAAGGGCGAGATTGAGAACTGCCTCGACGCGCTCTACGGCGCCACGGTGCTGAAGATGCAGGGCCGCGAACTCTCCGTCGAGACACGTGCTGCGCTCCAGCCCATCACCCGTCTGATGGAGATGTTGGCCGAACTCTATCGTGTAAATCCGTAAATAATTATCTTGTGAACCAGGAAATAGAACGCAGGCGAACCTTTGCCATCATCTCCCACCCCGATGCCGGTAAGACCACGCTGACCGAGAAACTGCTCCTCTTCGGCGGACAGATTCAGG
>CAMJRQ010000005.1 GCA_946408305.1 uncultured Prevotellaceae bacterium | reverse complement strand
TGTCCCGCCGAAGTTTATGAGAACGGCCAGCGGAAGATTGGCCACTCTGGCATAGTTGAGGGCCTGAGCCCGATGAAAGTCATCCAATTCTATTACGGCTTTCAGTTCCACGATGATACTGTCGTAACAGATAAAATCGGGGATGAAATCTGTGTTCAGGGTTATTCCATGATATTCGACCCGGGTATGGCATTCCCTACCATAGGGAATACCTTGCTCCCTGAATTCGACTTCCATTGCGTCTTGGTATACCTTTTCAGAGAAGCCGCATCCCAGGGCACCATGTACGCGCATGGCAGCTCCGATGATGTCGAACGACTCGTCCTTCAGCACGATGGTATCCATGGAATCTTAATTCGTTAAATTCGCTTAATTCGCTGTTCGGTTTCTCTATATCCGGTTGAACGCTTCCACCAGTTCGCTGACCACGAAGGGCTGGCCTTTCACCTCGTTATATTGGTGAGGCACGAAGCCGTCCACTTTCATGCGCAGCCAGGCAGCCAGCTGGCCCATGTTCTGCTCGGCCACCACCACCTTGGGGTAGCGGCGGAGCACCTGGGCCGTGTTGGCGGGCAGGGGGTTGATGTGGCGGAACTGTGCCATGGCCACCTTGCGGCCCTGGGCACGCATCTCCTCCATGGCTGCGCGCAGGTGGCCATAGGTGCCGCCGAAGCCCACGATGAGCAGCTCGGCGTCGTCCTGGTCGCCCAGCACCTCCAGGTCGGGCACGGGGATGTTGGCCACCTTCTGAGCGCGTTTGCGCGTCATGAGGTCGTGGTTCTCGGGGTTGGTGCTGATGGCTCCGGTCTTGTCGTCCTTCTCCAGTCCGCCCAGAATGTGTTCGAAGCCGGGGCGTCCGGGCACGGCCCAGTAGCGCGTGCCGTTCTCGGTGCGCATGTAGGGCGTCCATTCGCCGCGCAGCTCTTCGGGCACGTAGGGCGGCTTGATGTCGGGGTATTGGGCAAGGTCGGGCAGGCGGAAGGCACCCGAGCCGTTGGCCACGTAGGCATCGGTGAGCAGCACCACGGGCGTCATGTGCTCGAGGGCCATCTTCGAGGCCTCGTAGGCAGCGTCGAAGCAGTCGGTGGGGCTCAGGGCGGCCATCACGGGCATGGGGCTCTCGCCGTTGCGGCCGAAGAGCACCTGCAGCAGGTCGGTCTGCTCGCTCTTGGTGGGCAGTCCGGTGGCGGGGCCGCCGCGCTGCACGTCGAGCACCACGAGCGGCAGCTCCATGATGACGGCCAGGTTCATGGCCTCGCTCTTCAGGCAGATGCCGGGTCCCGAGGTGCTGGTCACGGCCAGTGCGCCGGCGAAGGAGGCTCCCACGGCCGACGAGCATCCGGCTATCTCGTCCTCGCACTGCACGGTGGTCACGCCCAGGCTCTTGTGCTTCGAGAGTTCGTGGAGCACGTCGGTGGCCGGTGTGATGGGGTAGGAGCCCAGGTAGAGCTTGAGCCCAGCCTTCTCGGCAGCGGCGATGAAGCCGTAGGCCGTGGCCTTGTTGCCGGTGATGTCCATGTATCGGCCGGGCTGCTTGTGCTTCGTCTCGATGCGATAGACGTTGGCGGCCGCGCTGTGGGTGTTGTGGCCGTAGTCGTATCCGGCCTGTATGACGCGTATGTTGGCTTCGGCCAGTTCGGGCTTCTTGGCGAACTTCTCGCGCAGGAAGTTGAAGGCCACCTCGATGTCGCGGCTGAAGAGCCAGCAGACGAGGCCCACGGCAAACATGTTGCGGCACTTGAGCATGGCCTTCTGCTCCATGCCCGTCTCTGCGAGGCAGTCCTTGACCATCGTGGTCAGGGGGCAGGCGATGACGCGGTCGGGGTCGATGCCCAGCTCATGGATGGGGTCGGTGGTCTTGAACTCGGCCTTCTGGAGGTCTTTCTCGCCGAAGGCGTCGGTGTCGATGATGAGGGTGGCTGTGGGCTTGGCGTAGCGCAGCTGTGTCTTGAGCGCGGCGGCGTTCATGGCCACCAGCACGTCGCACAGGTCGCCCGGCGTATAGACGGGGTTGGCCCCGATGTGCACCTGATAGCCGCTCACGCCCGTCAGCGAGCCTTGCGGGGCACGTATGTCGGCGGGGTAGTCGGGAAAGGTGCTGATGCTGTTGCCCACGGTGGCGGAAACCGTCGAGAAGATGTTTCCGGCCAGCTGCATGCCGTCGCCGGAGTCGCCCGAGAAACGGACCACCACTTGGTCCAGTTCCTTAATTTCCAAAGATTCTGCCATTCTTGTTGCTGTGTAGTTATATCGTTTCGTACCCCCGCCGGGAATCGAACCCGGATTGACGGTTTAGGAAACCGCAGTTCTATCCATTGAACTACAGGGGCCCTCTCGTTTGCGACTGCAAAGGTACGAAAAGGAGAGCAGAAAAACAAAGTTTACTTTGGTTTTCTCCTTCGGGATTGTTTTCTTTTTCGCGGACTTGTGACGAAATCCCGACATTCCGCTTCTTCCAGATTTGCGCGAAAGGCAACGGGGGCGGAAACAACACGTTGTTTTGGCTGGAGCAACACGTTGCTTTGGCTGGAGGAACACGTTGCTTTGGCTCGAGAATGCCGTCGTTTTGGTCCGGACGGCGGGTCGACGGGAAAAACGCGAATTTTTGGAGTGCTGATAATCAAGTGGTTGTATTTTCACCGCAGCGCCAAAAGTGGCGAAACGCAGCAAATCTCACCGAAAAACATCGCTTTTGGGGTGGGGTGGAGGAGAGGGCGGAGCGCGTTGGGATGACGAAATGCTTACAAAACAGCCTCGCTCAGGGAATGGGCTTGTAGCGGGCACGGGCCTCGGGACGCGAGATGAGGTTGAAGTGCCACCACTCGGAGCGCAGCGGCTTGAAGCCGGCCTCCTGCATCACCTGGCGCAGCAGGCGGCGGTTCTCGAGCGCCTGGGGGCTGATGGTGTGGCGGCTGACGAGCTGCTCCTCGCGGTCGATGTGGGCCTCGGGGCCCAGGTGGTCCACGACGGTGCCCATGTCGAGCGTGTCGCCCGTGGCAGCCAGGCAGAGGCTGATGTCTACGGCCATGCCATAGTTGTGGAGCCCGCCGCCGTTGCGCGGGTTGCTCACGTAGTTCTGCTGCGCGGTGCCTTTCACCGTGTCCCACATCTGCTGCTGGATGTGCATGGGGCGGGCGGCGTCGAAGACCTTCAGCGCGAGGTCGGGCCGCCGGGCCTGCAGCAGCCGCTGGGCACGCACGAGGGCCTGGGCCGCCAGCGGGTGCAGGAGCGCCTCGCGCAGGTCGGCATAGAGGCGGCGGCCCGTGAAATTGTCGGGCCGGGCGTACATGAGGCTCACCTGGATGGTGGAATCCTGGTCGTGCACGTCCACATAGCCCAGGCGCTCCATGGCCTGGGCCGTGGGACTCTTCTGTGCTGCGAGGCCCGCAGGCAGCGCGAAGAACAGCAGGAGGGGGAGCAGAGACTTCATCGGCGCACAATAAATTTTGGTGCAAAATTACACAATTATCCGTTGCGGGCGGCTGTTTTTGAAATCTTTTACGTAATTTTGCGCAGAAGAATGCATCATTTTACCTCAAAATCAATCTCGTTATGAAGAAAACAATCTTTAATGCAAAGCACATGGCACTGGCCGCAATGGCTCTGGCCATGGCATCGTGTACGAACAACAAGCTCACCGTCGAGGCTCAGCTTCAGAACACAGGCGACACGATTATCGTCTATCAGACGGCCAACGACGATGCCCTCCCCGACACTATCCTGGTCAGCGAAGGCCGCTTCAGCTGGCAGAAGAAGCTCGACGGAGTGCAGATGCTCTATATCGTGCGCCCCGAGCGGTCGGCCATCGTCCTGCTGGGCGTTCCCGGCGAGAAGGTCACTCTCGAGGGTGACATGGAGGGCGACTACACCATCGGCGGCTCGAAGTTCTATCAGGAGTACGACGCACAGCAGAAGATGCTCAAGGAGGCCACGCAGGAGAACGTCGTGGAGCTCGTCATGAAGTATGCCCGCGAACACTCAGGCAGCGAGGCAGTGCCCCAGCTCCTCAGCATCATCGGCGCCGTGGCCCCCGACAGCCTCGACAGCTTCCTCGCCCTCATCCCCGACAAGGTGAAGAACGGACGCATGAAGGAGTATCTCGATAACCAGGTGACCGCCGTCAAGGCCCAGATAGAGGAAGAGGCTAAGGCCAAGGCCCTGCAGGCCGAGGGACGCGAAGTGCCCGACTTCACCCTCCAGGACATCAATGGCAAGCCGTTCGCCCTCTCCTCGCTGCGCGGCAAGTATGTCATCCTCGACTTCTGGGGCTCGTGGTGCGGATGGTGCATCAAGGGCTTCCCCCAGATGAAGGAGTATTACCAGAAGTACCAGGGCAAGTTCGAAATCCTGGGCATCGACTGCAGCGACTCGGACGAGGACTGGAAGAAAGCCGTCAAGGAGCACGAGCTGCCCTGGCTCCACGTCTATAACCCCGAAGACAGCGCAGTGCTCGGCCTGTATGGCATTCAGGGCTTCCCCACCAAGATTATCGTCGACCCCGAAGGCAAAATCGTGAAGACCATCGTGGGCGAGGATCCCGCCTTCTACACGCTCCTCGACGAACTGTTTGGAAAATGACAACGGACAACGGACAACAGACAACTGACAATAGACTATGGCTAACAGAAGAGATTTTCTGAAGAGCGCCGGTGTGCTGACACTGGGCGCTGCGCTGATGCCTCAGGAGGCATTGGCCAAGAAGAACAAGAAGGCCAAGCCCGGAAAGAAACGCATCGGACTGCAGACCTACACGCTGGGCGGCGAGCTCACGGGCCAGAACCTGGCCGAGAGCTTCAATCGCCTGCGCCAGATGGGCTACACCCACGTGGAACTGGCTGGCTTCAAGGGCCTCAGCCCGGCCGAATACAAGCGCATTGCCGACGACGCCGGAATCAAGATAACCAGCGCCCACCTCAACCCCAGCGGGCTGAAGGGCGGCGAGAAGTATGGACCCTCGAACATCGAGAAGATCAAGGACTTCTGGAAACGCGTGGCCGACGAACATGCCGCCATCGGCGTGCCCTATCTGGTGCAGCCCGGACTGCCTCACATCGAAAGCATCGAGGATGCGCAGCGCGTGGCCGAGGTGTTCAACGCCGCCGGCGAGGTGACGAAGCGAGTGGGCATCCAGTTTGGCTATCACAACCACAACCGCGAGTTCTTCCGCGTGGAGGCCGGCGGAAAGGGCCAGAACTGGGACGTGCGCTCGGGCAAGGGACGCCAGATTGAGGAAATCTTCATCTCCGAGACCGACCCCCAGAAGGTCATCTTCGAGCTCGACGTCTACTGGGCCGTCATGGGCGGACAGGACCCCGTGGAGTGGATCAACAAATATGCCGACCGCATCCAGATGCTCCACATCAAGGACCGCCTCGTGCTCGGACAGTCGGGCATGATGAACTTCGAGCAGATCTTCAAGAACTTCTACGCTCACGGCCACAAGGACTTCTTCGTGGAGATTGAGGACGTGAACAGCGGCAAGCAGTTCCAGCGCGCCGAGGAGAGCATCAACTATCTGCTGGCTGCCGACTTCGTGAAATAAACATCGCGAGAGCACATAAAAAAAGAGGAACAACGAATTAAGCGAATTTATCAAATTTAATTTCTTCTGGATATCAAACAGATGAAATTCGCTTAATTCGCTTAATTCGTTGTTCCCTTAATTCTGACGCACCCTCTTTGTATAATGACTGATGCTGCGGCCCGCGCTCAGCGGCCGAGCCACTTGCGGCCTCCCCGGATGTAGATCTCGCGGCCCGGCGCTCCCGAGAACGGCATTCCCGAGAGGCTCCAGACGCGGTCGTCCGGCGCACGAAAGGGCACGGTGACGGATTCGATGCCGTCGGGCAGCTCCTTTATCCAGGCATAGATGTCGCGCGACATGTTGCCCTGCACGCGCAGCCAGCCGCTCAGAATGTTGCCGGCGGTGAAGGGGTTCACGGCCGTGGCGAAGTCTTGGTCGTAGATGACACGCCCGTCGTAGGTGATGCGCAGGTCGTCGAAGCGAGCCGTCTCCTCCGAGGAATACGTGTCGTCGTGGGCCTGGCGGAAGCCAATCTTTCCGTAGGGGAACGTGCCGCTGCGCTCGTCGACCAGCTCGTCGTTGATGTAGGTCTTCACGTACTGCTCGTCCTCCACCTCGAGGCGGATGGTGAATTCCTTGTTGCGCACGATGCGCCGCTCGCGTTCGGTGGGCAGGTCTACCTCGGCCAACACCGATGCACCGCCGCCCGCCCAGCGATGGGGGCGCAGACGGGGCTTCTGGGGATCGGACACGTTGAACTGCCACATGTAGAAGTTCTGCTCGTCGGTGGCGCTGAAGCAGAGGCTGGCCGAGAGCTTCTCGATGATGGCCTTGAGCTCGATGGTGTAGGAGTGTACCTCCTCCATTTCCTCGGGCTGCGAGCCGTTCTGGGCAAGCAGTGCGTTGTCGACGAGGAAGATGCTCTGGTTGGGGCGCAGGCTGAGCTGCAGCTGCTGGTGGCCGTCGTCGGTGGTGATGAGCTCGGCGGGCATGGTCTCGCCCGTGTGTGGATTCAGCAGCCAGGCCTGTTCCAGCGGAGTGCGCAGGGTGACGGTGCCGTGGCTTGCGACGGCGTCGATGTTGCCGAAGTAATAGACGTCGCGGCCGTCGATGACCTTGTGGAGATAGTTCAGCGGCTGCATGTCGGAGGAGAAGGCCACGTCGGCCACGGCGGGGCTCTGCTGGAGAGCCTGGCGCAGGTTCTCGGCCGTGGGCGAGGCCACGAAGACGGCCTTGCCGCAACCTTCCTCGCCGGCGAGCATGCGTTCCACGATGGCTTGTATCTGAGCGTTGTCGCCGCCTCTGTCGGCTGCCTCGGAGGGCTTCTGGGTGGTGAAGATGACGGTCACACCGGCCTGCCAGGCCTGCTCAATCTTCTGCAGGTTGGCCAGCGAGATGGTCTTCACGCCCGGCAGGATGAGGGTGGAGAACTCCTCCCAGTTGGTCTCGTTGTTCATCCTGAGCTTGCCGTCGGCGACGGTGCATCGGTCGTCAAGCACCTCGGGATGGAGATAGGTGAAGTCCACGCCCAGGTCGTCCGTCAGGCGGTGCGACACGGCGGGATAGTCCGTGTTGGGCACATCGACGCCGCCCTCGTAGTAGCCCTTCGTGCCGTCGAGATAGTGTCCGGCATACTGCGTCTGGATGGGATAGAGCATGGCCACGTCTGCCACGTGGCGCCCCGGGCGGGCCAGCATGTAGTTCAGGCGGGAGAGGAAACGGTTGAAGCGAGGCAGCTGGGCACTGTAGATGGGGTTGCGCCACGAGAGTTCGGGCAGGAAGGTGACGCTCCCCGTGTTGTACCACACGGCGTGGGGGATGAGGTGGTTGATGCCTTTCGTGTATTGCTCGATGGCCACCTGATAGAGCGTCTCGAAGGGAATGTTGCCCATGGCGCCGTAAGTCTCAGACATGACGTAGTCCTTGTCCCAGTTCTGGGCCGAGGAGGAGACCACCTTGTAGTAGTCCTCCGTGGGCCGTCCGCCGCCTATCTTGTCGATGCCGGGCATGGAGAGATACTTGCCCACCTTCATCAGGTCGCCGGCCACGCTCGTGGGGTTCGGAATCTCCTCCTGGTCCTGATGTCCGGTGGCCAGAATGCCGTGCTCGTCGGCCCACTGGCCGATGGTGCCCATGAAGCCGCTGGCGTAGAGCTCGCTCCGCATGGAGAAGAGCAGGTTGCGGGCGGCGGCGGTGCCGGGGCCGATGTTATACCAGAGGGCGGGATAGAGCGTCTCGGGCGAGAAACCGTGGAGGGCCTGGAACTTCTCGTTGAAGTCGTTGGTCCACATGCGGCCCTGGGCACGATACATGGTGGGCTCGTCGAAGAAGGTGGAGACCACCGTCTCGCCGAAAGCCGAGGGGAAGTGGGCGAGGTAGGCCTCGTGGGTGTCCTGGATGAAGAGCTTGACGGCCTCGGGCGAGAGGTAGTCCACGTTGGGGTCGCCGTCGGTGACGCACTGGAACTGGATGACGGTCCAGCGTCCCTCGGAGGCCGTCCATTCCAGTTTGTTGCTGGAAGAGAGGAATTCGCGCAGGTTCAGGATTTCGTTCGTCGTGCGGTTCCAGGCCACCAGACTCATCAGCTTGCCGTTGAGCGTGAGCTGGCGCGAGACTTCCTTGGGCCCGGTCACCGAGAACTCGCTCTTGTCGATACGCTTGATGGTCGATTCGGGGTGGTTGTTCTTGAACGTGGTCACTCCCGAACCGTTGATGGCTCCCATCGAGCCGCTGGGGAAGCCATATTCGTCGTAGATCGACATGTGGGCACCCAGCGAGCGGGCCTTCTCCACGGCGCGGCCGTAGAGCGTGAAATAGTCTGGCGAGAGATAGCCGGGGCTGAAGCCGGAGCCGAAGGGCAGGATGGCACAGCCGCCGTAGTAGTCGGTCTCGACCATCTGCTCGAGCTGCTGCTCCAGCTGGTCGCCATTGATGGTCGTGTTGTTCCAGAACCAGAGGGGGATGGGGCGCCACTGCATCTCGGGCTGGCTGAAGTCCATCGTCGTGTAGGTGGTCTGCGCATTGGCCGACACCATGTGGGCGAAGAGCGCGCCGAGGAGGGCGAGGCTGCGGAGGGTTCTCATAATCTGTCGCATGTTTTTTCCTGTTTTTAGGTGTCTGATATCATTTTTTTCTGTGCAAAGATACACTTTATTTGGTTCCCGCAAAATACAGGAATTGACATAAGAATGTTGTTTTTTGACATCTAATGGAAATTTTTTCTCCCTCGCCTGCGAGCGTGTAAAGAAAAAGGTATATATTTGCAGCGATAACCAAGCTAATTGCCATGGCGAGCATCAATTATCTGATTCCGCAGCAGACCGACAGCGACTGGGGCATCGTGGCCACCACGGTGGGCATCTTTGACCATGCGGCCCATGTGCCTTATCCCTGCGGCGACCACCCCAGCCGATATCTCTTCGACCCGCGGCGGGGGCGCGTCTTCGACGAATATCAGATTGTCCACATCGTGCGGGGCCGCGGATGGTTCGAGTCGGCCCACTGCAAGCGGACGGAAATCCGCGAGGGCGACTTCCTGCTGCTCTTTCCCGGCGAATGGCACAGCTATGCCCCGTCACCCGAGACGGGGTGGACCGAGGCCTGGATTGGTTTCTCGGGGCCCGCTGCCGACCATCTCCTGAAGCACCGTTTCTTCACCCCCGAGACGCCCGTTTTCCACCTCGGAGTGCAGGATTTGCTATGGGAGCTCTTCCGCCGCGCCTGCGACATAGCGCAGAACCAGCCGCCCGCCTATCAGCAACTGCTGGCCGGATACGTGAACATGATTCTCAGCACGGTCTACGCCCACAGCCGGCGGCCCGAGAATCTCGACGACGACATCCTGAACCGACTCAACAAGGCCAAGCGATATATGAACGAGCACGCACGCGAGGTGCTGGCCATGGAGGATGTGGCCCAGGCCGTGGGAATGGGCTACTCCAAGTTCCGCAAGGAGTTCAGGGCCTACACGGGCTTCGCGCCGGGCAACTATTTCATTCGCCTGAAGCTCGCCCAGAGCAAGGAGATGCTCCTCATGAGCAACCGCTCGTGCAAGGAGATTGCCTTCGAGATGGGCTTCGACACCGCCACCTATTTCAGCCAACTCTTCCATCGCTACTACGGCATCACGCCCAACAAGTTCCGCCGCCGCGTCGAGATGAACCCGCCGAGGCCCGAAGGCTGGGAAAAACACTCCAAGGAATGACGGACAAATGGTCATCGGTCTTCCTGACCGGACAGCTCGCCGCCACCGACTTCCTGGTGACGAACATCGGATACGAGGTGCAGGACCACCGCTCGCTCAACACCGACATTTCCTCGCCCTTCGCACGCATCTTCTTCGTGCGCAGCGGCCGCGCCGTCTTCCATCTGCCGCAGGGCGACATCGAGGCCCGACCCGGCAATCTCTATCTGATTCCCAACTACGTCTCGCATGCCTACGAGTGCGAGCCGGGCTTCAGCGCCTTCTATCTCTACGTCTTCCAGCGCATCCACCGCCAGACCGACATCTTCGACCTCTACGAGTTCCCCACCGAGGTGCAGGCCAACGAATCCATCGACGCGCTCCTCGAGACCTACTGCCGCACGTTCCCCCAGCTGAGCCTCCCGCCCCACGACACGAACGCCTTCAAGAACCACAGGGCTTATCACCAGTACGTCCAGCAATACTGCAACCTCCAGCTCCACGAGCGCATGCAGCTGCTCGGGCTCATCGCCATCGTCTTCAGCTTCTTCATGAAAAGCGGACGACCGCGCATCGAGGTCACCGACCCGCGCATCGCACAACTCGTAGGCTACATCCAGGAGCACCTCACCGAGACCATCAGCATCCAGTCGCTGGCCGACCGCGCATGCCTCACGAAGTCTTATCTCATCCGCACCTTCCGCGACACCCTCGGGCAGACGCCCCTCCAATACATCCTCCAGAAGAAGATTCAGAAGGCCCAGACCATGCTCCTCGGCACCGAGCTGAACGTCAACGAGGTGGCCCGCGCCGTGGGATTCGCCGACACGTCCTATTTCATACGCCTCTTCCGCAAGAACCTGGGCTTCACACCCCAGGAATATCGCGCCAAACTAATTGATTAACCCACCACACACCCATCCTCATGATCATCGACTACACAAAGGAACAACCCTCGGCCTACCCCCATTTCAAGGGGGGCGAGGGCACCATGAATGCCTGCATCTTCAACGACGGACAGAACAAAATCCTCTCTGCCCGACTCGAACCCGGAGCCTCCATCGGCCTGCACCTCCACGACACCTCGAGCGAAATCATGTTCTTCACCTCGGGCCGCGGCGTGGCCATCGTCAATGGCCACGAGGAGCCCGTAGGCCCCGGCACCTGCCACTATTGCCCCAAAGGCTCCGAGCACACGCTCCGCAACACGGGCCCCGACGACCTCTGCTTCTACGCCGTGGTGCCCGAGCAGTAGGGGGATAAGGAACCTCTAATGGCCGATTTGGGATTAGTTTACACTCCACTCGGTTTTTGCCTGACCATTTCACGACATTATTTGATTTCCAGTTTGCAGAAAAGTGCAATCCGCATCAAAACGGTTATGAACTTTTCCCGACGCAACGCGTTGTTCTGTCCGACGCAACACGTTGCTCTGACCAAGACAACACGTTGTCTTTGCCTGAGAATGCCGTTGTTTTGCTCCGAACCCCGGTTTGCTGACCGGCGAGCAAATTTTGGAGGCGCTGATAATCAGGTGGTTAATTTTTCGCAATTCCGTAAAAGTCTCCAAAATCCAACCTTTGATCAAGAAAATCCACCCTTTTGCCAAGCGTTTTTGCCCACCCCTCCTGTGCCTCGTGGAGGCTCGATGGTAAGAAATCTTGAAACGCGATGGGTAAAAATAATTGAATGTGCTGCTGTCTGCCATTTCCGAGCCGAACTGTCAAACGCGCTCGCAGCGCACCAGGATGTGCCTGCCCCGGCCGTCGGTCGTGGCGAAGAGGTACGTGTCGCCACCCTCGGCGAGCGCGAGGCGGCGCCTGAGCTCGGCGGTGGTCGAGGGGAAGTTGCGCAGCGTCAGGTTGGCTTGCCCGACGCCCGCGAGCAGGCGCTTCAGGCCCTTCTTGCCAAAGTCGCTCCACCCCGCGATGCGGAAACTGCGGCCCGGGAACTGCGGCTGCGGTTCGGGACTAAAGAAAAGATGGCTGTGCGGGTGGAGCTTCGCCAGCGGGAAACGGCCGCAGAGCGCATCCTGAACCCCCGCCTTCAGGATGCTCGCGTTGGGCTCGAAAAGGTAGCCTTCCGAGGGTAATTCCTCGATGAAATGGGCGATTTTTGAATTTTTCAGCTCCTCGTCGCTCAGAATAAAGTCGGGGTCAGCCGAGCCGAGATTCACGCAGTGATAGGTCACCCCCTCGCCGCGGCTCATCACCAGGAGCAGCTCCTTGCACTCGTTTTTCACGCTCACCGTGTGCACCTCCCTCACCTCCCGGAGCGAGCGCAGCGCCGACGTGATGTCCAGCATGGGGGAGAACTTCAGCATGACCACCGCAGCAGAGCCTAACAGCCTGTCGTTCAGCTGGGTCACGTCGGGCGTGCAATCCTCAATCATCACCGTCTTGCGGCCGTGACTGTCGCGCCGTGCGGGGTCCAGGAAAATCAGCGAGTAATGTTCGTTCAGTAAGGGGGAATCGGCGTCAATCTCGCCGCTGAGAATCCTCGCCTCGGGCAATCCCAGCAGAGGCAGGTTGTGTCGGGCCAGCGAGCAGAGGTGCGCATCGCGTTCAAGGTACGTCGTCTGCCCGAAGAAAACTGACAGAAAACTGAAATCTACGCCCATTCCGCCGGTGAAATCGGCCATTTTTGTTCGTTCGGCCTCGGGAATGAGCCGCTTGGCAATTGTCGTTTTATACTGCGCCGTGGCCTCGCTGCTGCACTGTTCCAGCGACAGTCGGGGCGGGAAAAGGATGCCCGGTGTCGTTGCCCATCGGGGAATCTTGTGCGCTGCCAACTGCCAGCCCTCAATCTGCTGCAGGCAATGCTTCAGGTCGACACCTTCGGGCGCCTTCTGCAGCGCCAGCGAGCGCACGTCGTCATGCCGGTGCAGTTCGATGAAAGCATCGTCCGTCATCTCGCATCCAGAATTTCTCTCGCCGCCGCGCAGTCCTCAGCTATCTGTCTGCCCAGCACCTCCGTGTCGCCGAAAACGCGCTCTTCGCGCAGCCTTTCCACCACCTCCACGCGCAGCTCACGGGCATACAAATCTCCGATGAAATCGAGCAAATGCGCTTCCACCGAGACGTCGTCGCCGTTGTGCAGCGTCGGGCGCGCGCCGATGTTCAGCACGCTCTTATACGTCGTTCCGTCGGGCAACTGCGTCCGTGCGGCATACACGCCGCAGGCGGGCAGCAATTTCTCGTCCGCCACAGCGATGTTCGCCGTCGGGAAACCCAGTCTACGCCCCACTTGATGACCGCCTATCACCTTGCCACTGAGCCAGTAAGGGTGGCCCAGCATGCGTATCGCCGACGCCAAATTTCCCTTCTCCAGCTCTCTGCGGATGAGGCTGCTGCTCACCTTCTCCTCCGGGAGCGGCTCGGCCATGACCACCTCTATGCCACACTGTCTTCCCCACTCCACATA
>CAMJRQ010000004.1 GCA_946408305.1 uncultured Prevotellaceae bacterium | reverse complement strand
GCTCCGAGGATTTCTTCCAGTAAAAGAGTCCTCCAAATGGGAAACGACCCCTTTAGGGTCGCCTCGTTTTGGCATATTACTAATACTGAGGGTGCGTGCTCGAGCACGCACCCTCGGTTATCGAAAGTTGGACGCTTCCAGCGTCCTTGAGCCGTGACTCCCTGATAAGGATTACTTCCCCTCCGGCTTTGTGCGCAGAATCTTCTGCAGCATCTCGGGGTCGTTGGTGGTGATGAGGTCGATGCCCTTCATGCGGGCAAACTTGGTCAGGTCCTCCTCGCCGTCGACGGTCCACACGTTCACCTCGAGCCCCAGAGCCTTGGCCTGCAGGGCCCAGTTGGGGTGCTTGATGAAGACATCCTTGTGATAGTCGATGCCCGAGAGTCCCATCTCCTTCACCTGCTGCGGTGTCAGGTCGCCGCTCAGATAGGCGATGTGGCTCTGCGGCGTGATTTCGTGGAGCACCTCGCAGACGTAGCGGCTGAAGGCGATGTAGTCCGTGCGGTCCTCCAGTCCCAGAGCCTTCACCAGTTCCACTCCCACTTCGGCCACGGCCCGGTTGCGCTCGGGCGTCTTGTGGGTCTTGATTTCAAAGATGACGCGCGTGTAGGGCAGTCGGGTGAAGAGCTGCAGGTATTGCTGCAGGGTGGGCAGGAACTCGCCGTTGGGTAGCCGCTTGCTCATCAGCTGGGCATAGGGGGTGTCCTCGATGCGCTGTCCGTCCCATACGGCGTCGTGGAACACCACGGGCACTCCGTCGGCCGTCAGCCACACGTCGAACTCGGAGCCGTAGCAGCCTATGTCGGCCGCGCGCTGCAGCGACGTGAGCGAGTTCTGGGCACTGCCCTCCGTGCGCCAATAGCCACGGTGGGCCACAATCTGGGGCTGCGCCAGCAGGGGCAGACCCATCAGCAGCGAGGCTGCAAAGATGAGAATTGTTTTCTTCATGTCGTGATACGTTTTATAGGTTTCTCCAGGGCAAAGTTACGGAAAGTCGAGTGAAAAGCCAAAACTTTTTTGAGCTTTTCCGAGACGGAGTAAGTTCGGCCGTCCAGACCAGAGTTACGGAAAGTAGAGAGAAAAGCCAAAACTTTTTTGAGCTTTTCCGAGACGGAGTAAGTTCGGGGACAATAGAATCGCAACCAAAGGACGCTTTCTTCAACACCCGCTGCGCGGGCAGAAGCGTCGCAAGCGCCGAGCGCAGCGTCCCAGTGTTGAGACTCATTTCCTACAGCAGTAAGCGTGAACGAAGCGGGCTTATCCATGCAAGACCGCTGGAGGCGGTCTACCTTTCAATAACCGAGGGTACTCGCTTGCGAGCACCCTCGGAAAACAAATGCTCCGACATGGAAGCGACCCTGAAGGGGTCGACCAGCACATGGATAGGCTATATATGTGACCTTTTCACGACAAAAAACTCTTCCTATTTTATCGGGAAGTTCAGCCCGAACCGAAACGGTTAAGGGTTTTGGCCAACGCAACGTGGTGTTTTGCCCGACGCAACACGTTGCGTTGGCCCCAAGAACGCGCTCCTTCGCAGAAAATACCGGTTTCATCGAGAAAAACCGAATTTTAGGACTGCTGATTTCCAAGCACTTTCGATTTTTTAATTTTTAATTTTGAATTGCGGCGCACCGTGGCTCACTGAATCTAATCGTTTCGCACGGCGTTTTCCGGGGGGCTGTTTTCCGGTGGCAGAGACAAGAAGGTAAGGAACATTTACAAACCGGAGGCTTCTTCCGCCCGGCGGATGCAGATTTTTCGCCCCTTACGTTTGGATTGTATGCAATTTCTCCCTAACTTTGTGCTGTAACACATATCTCTAAACCTAAATAAATGACCTATGGAACGACGTGAATTCCTCTTCAAATCATCCATGATGGGCGCAGGCATGTTGCTGAGCCCCACGCTGGTGAGCGCTGCCAGCCGGCAGAAGAAAAGTGCTAACGACAAAATCGGAGTGGGCCTCATAGGCTGCCGGAGCATGGGCTTTACCGACCTGAGGGAGTTCCTGACGAATCCCGAGGTGGAGTGCGTGGCCCTCTGCGACGTGGACCAGAGCGTGCTGGAGAAGCGCACCGCCGACGTGGAAAAGATACAGGGTCGCAAGCCCAAGGGCATCTACAAAGACTGGCGCCGACTCATCGACGACAAGCACGTCGATGTGGTCATCGTGGGCACGCCCGACCACTGGCACTGCCTGCAGATGGTGGCCGCCTGCGAGGCCGGCAAGGATGTCTATTGCGAGAAGCCGCTGGGCAACAGCATCGAGGAGTGTAACATCATGGTGCGCGCCGCCGAGCGCTACGGCACGGTGGTGCAGGTGGGACAGTGGCAGCGCAGCGACCCCCACTGGCAGGACGCCATGCAGTTCGTCCACAGCGGACAGCTGGGCAAGATTCGCACCGTGCGCGTCTTCTCCTACCAGGGATGGTGTCCCTCCATACCCGTCAAGCCCGACGGACCCGCCCCCGACGGCGTGGACTACGACATGTGGCTCGGCCCGGCTCCCCTTAGGCCCTTCAACCCCAACCGCTTCCACTTCACCTTCCGCTGGTTCTGGGACTATGCCGGCGGACTGATGACCGACTGGGGAGTCCACCTCCTCGACTATGCCCTCTACGGCATGAACGTCACCGCCCCGCGCTCCGTCATGGCCTCGGGCGGCAAGTTCGGCTATCCCGACGACGCCTGCGAGACGCCCGACCTCCTGCAGACCATCTATACCTTCGACGGCTTCACCGTCATGTGGGACCACGCCATTGGCATCAACGACGGAGCCTACGGCCGCACCCACGGACTGGGCTTCGTGGGCGAGAACGGCACCCTCGTCGTCGACCGCGGCGGCTGGGAGGTAATCCCCGAAAATGTGAGTGGCAAGCAGCGCATGGAGGCCGTGGAGCTCCACAAACAGTATGGCGGCGGCGGACTCAACCTCCACGTCAAGAACCACCTCGAGTGCATCAAGGCCCGCACGCCCGAGAAGTGCAACGCCAACATCCACATCGGCGCACACATAGCCAAGTTCTCCCAGCTGGGCAACATAGCCTACCGCACCGGCAAGAAACTCACCTGGGACGGCACCTCGTTCCACGACGCCGAGGCCGACGCCCTGCTCTGCAAGCCCTATCGCGAGCCCTGGAAGCTGCCCAAGGTCTGACCTAAGGAAAGCATAAGCGACACCCAGTTTTGAAAAGAACCATCCTCTTCCTCTCCTGCTGCCTGATGGCCGGCGCCATACGCGCCCAAGTGGCTGACTATCAGCAGGCGGCGGGTGACCACGCTGCGCTCTTTCAGGGGCTGCTGCTCACGCAGACCTCTTTCCCCGGGAACTCGTCGCCCTATCTGCCCGACGCAGAGTTCCGGCGGGGCGAGGTGTGCTTCGGCGGACTCGTCTATCACGACGTGGCGCTGCGCTACGACGCCTTCGCCCACCGGCTCGAGGTGACCACGCCCGAGCGCCGCCTCGTGGTGCTGCCCGATGCCAGCCGCATCGAGTGGTTCACGCTCGATGGCCAGCGCTACGAGCCCTGCCAGGGGCGCTTTGCCCAGGTGGTGAGGCGCGGCCAGGGCGTGGAGCTGCTCTGCCTCGTGAGCAAGGAGCGCGACACGGAGCACATCAAGGACGACCGCATCGTGCGTCGCCTGAAGCTGGTGGAGGAATATCTCATCCGCGACGAGCGGGGCGTGCATCCGGTGGGCAAGCTCAAAGACCTCTGCCGGCTCTATCCGCAGCAGGCCCAGGAGCTCGGCCTCTATGCCGGAGAGCAGCACCTGAGCTTCCGGCGCAAGCACCGCCGCCAGTCGCTCGCGGCCTGCACGCATCTTATCGACAGTCTGCTCCCGGCGCCCACCGCCCCGGCCGCCCATCGTGTGGCCCAGGCCCCGACGGTGGCGCTGCCCGATTCGCTCCGTCAGACCCTGTCCGAGACCCTTCCAGCCTACGAAGCCTATCGCCCGGGCGGCACCGGAAGGCCGCGCGACGACGGACAGGCACCCCTCACCAGCAACAACGGCATCAGCCATCTGAAACCGCTCACCGAGGATCGCATGTTGCCCGAGGTGGAGGTGTCGGCCTTCCAGTCGAAGACCACGGCGCCGCAGATGGGCATGGAGAAGTTCCGCCCGGCGCAGCTGCGCAACGTGCCCATGGCATTCGGCGAGGCCGACGTGATGAAGATGATGCAGACGCTGCCAGGAGTGAAAACCATGGGCGAGGCCTCGTCGGGATTCAACGTGCGGGGCGGGGCGGCCGACCAGAACCTCGTCCTCATGGGTGGCAACACCATCTACAACCCCATGCACATGTTCGGGCTGTTCTCGGCCTTCAACTCGGAGGTCATCAACGATGCCGAGCTCTACAAGAGCAGCATCCCGGCCGAATACGGCGGGCGTGTGTCGTCGGTGATGAACATGTCGGCCCGCACGGCCGACAAGCAGCACTGGCACGGCTCCGTCAGCCTGGGCCTGCTGACGAGCAAGGTTGCCCTCGAGCTGCCCATCGTCAAGAACCGCCTCTCGCTGCTGCTGGCCGCCCGCACGTCGTATTCCGATTGGATGCTGCGCATGGCCGACAAGAGCAGCAGCTACCGCGACGGCAAGGCCGGCTTCTACGACCTGAATGCCTGCCTGTCGTGGACGCTCAGCCCCCGCCACTTCCTGAAAGCCTTCGGCTACTACAGCCACGACCGCTTCTCGTTCACCTCGGCCGACAAGCATGCCTATGCCAACGCCAACGGCTCGCTCGAATGGAGAGCATTCTGGACGGACCGCCTCTCGTCGACCATCGTGGCCGGCACCGACCACTACGACAACCGCCGCGACGACACGGCGCTGGAGTACGAGGCAGCACGTCTGAAATCGCGCATCGAGGGGCGCTTCCTGCGCGGCACCTTCGCGCTGGCTTCCACCGAGCGCTTTACTACGAAATTGGGATGGAACCTGCTCCACTACGACCTCCGCCCCGGAGAGATGGAACCGCTCGGCGAGGCCTCCTATGCCAGTGCCGACAAGCTACCCCCGCAGCGGGCACTCGAGGCGGCCCTCTTCGGCGAGGAGGAGTGGAAAGCCACCGACCGCCTGACGCTCGACTTCGGACTGCGCCTGAGCCTCTTCAGCTCGTTCCGGCAAACGAAGGAGAAGACGTATGCTGCCCCCGAGGTGCGCTTCTCGGGCAGCTATGCGCTGAACGACCGCTCGTCGCTCAAGCTGGGGCTCAACACCATGCACCAGTATATACATAAGGTGTCAAACACCGTCATCATGGCACCCACCGACACCTGGATGCTCAGCAATGCGGCCCTCAAGCCGCAGCGCGGGGCACAAGTGGCAGCCGGATACTACACCTGGCTCTTCGACCACCGGTGCGAGCTCTCGGGCGAGGTGTATTACAAACGCATGGCGGACTATCTGACGTATCGCAGCGGAGCGCGGCTGGTGATGAACCGCCGGATAGAGGACGACGTGGTGTCGACACAGGGCCAGGCCTACGGGCTGGAGGTGCAGCTGCGCAAACCCTCGGGAAAGCTGAACGGGTGGGTCTCCTACAGCTTCTCGCGCACCTTCCTGCGTCAGCACGACAAGCGTACCGACCTGCCCGTGAATGGCGGAGCCTGGTATCCGGCCGAGCACGACCGCCCCCACGAGCTGAAGTTTGTGGGCAACTATCGGTTCACACGCCGCGTCAGCGTGTCGCTCAACGTGGACTACAGCACCGGACGTCCCACCACACTGCCCGCCGGGAAATACTACAACAGCGAGCTCCAGAAGGTGATACCCTACTACACCAAGCGCAACGGCTACCGAATGCCCGACTACTTCCGCATGGACTTCTCGATGAACGTGGAGCCCACACACCGTCGGACGGCCAAGACCCACAGCTGGCTGTCGCTGGGCGTGTACAACCTGACGGGGCGGCGCAACGTGTATTCCATCTATTATGAAAGCCAAATGGACGTGCAGGGATACAAGCTCTCCATCTTCGGAGCTCCCATCCCCTTCGTCTCGTACAACATAAAGTTCTGACCGATGAAAAGACATGCGTTCATCGCCCTCCTGTGGCTCGCCGGCCTGATGGCCCTGCACGGCTGCGTGGAGGAGTTTGATGCCCAGCTGCCCGACGAAGACACGCGCAGGCTGGTGGTGGACGGGTATATCTGTTCCAATGCCGAGGGGCGGATTAGCATCACACACACCATGGCGCTGGACGACTACCGCACGTCCTACTATTTCGTGGCGGAGCGAAATGCCGTGGTCAGCGTGGAGAGCGAGGACGGCCCGGTGGAGGCTACCGTAAGAAATTCGCAGGCGTCAGGCGGCTTCTACACCGTGAAGGTGGGAAGGCTCGACCCCGCAAAGCTCTACTGGCTGCGCGTGGAACTCGACGGTGAGGTGTTCGTCTCGCAACCGCAGCACCCGCTCGACGCCATGCCCATCGATTCGCTCTCCTACGAGCAGGACGAAGACGATCTGGAGATAAGCATCATGGTGAGCGCGGCCGGGGAATCCGGCGGCCAGGAGAGATACTATGCCTGGTGGGCCGACGAATACTGGGAGGTGACCACGCCCTTCGAGGCCGCTTATCGCTTCGAGCCGATGCTCGGAGCGTCCTCTCCCTATGTGTTCATCCCGCCCGAGGAGCGCACCAACCACGGCTATTGTCAGAGCCCTGGCACTCGGCGGACGTATGGCGCGGCGGCCGATTTCCGCGACGGCGTGATTCGCAAGAAGCTGCTCTATTCCTTCGGCCACAAGGACAACAGGCTCAACACCCACTATTATGCCCGCGTCTATCAGCGCGCCATCACGCGGCAGGAGCTCGAGTACATCGAACTGCAGCAACGGCAGTCGTCGCAGATGGGTGGCATCTTCAGCCCCATGCCCAACGAAATGCCCACCAACATGCACTGCCAGGAGGGCACCACCGCGGTGGTCGGATTCGTGGGTTTCAGCGGTGAGATAGGCCACCGAATTATCAGCATACCACGCTCCGAGGTTGTCTACAAGCCCCAGCGGCAAGCGACGGACCTGAGCTTCGAAATGACGAAAGCGTATTCGCCGTACGAGCTCTTCGCGATGGGCTTCAGGCTCCACATCCACACCTCGCACACCTCCTCTGACAAGTGGGCCGCGCCCTGGACGCTCGACTGCACCGACCCCTTCTGGGGTGCCACGCTCGAGAAGCCCTCAGGATGGCCCACGGAAGAAGAAATGCGCCGCGACGGAATCATAGAATAGAAAAAAAGAAAGCAAGCAGCAGATGAACAGAAACGGCTATACAGGACTTCTCGTCCTCCTCGCGAGCATGTGGTGCCACTGGCTGGCGGCCGGGGCACAGCCTGCCGCGGAACGGATGGTGGCCTTCACCGACAAGGATTGCTACGTGGCGGGCGAGCGTCTCCAGCTCAGCCTGCGCACACTGTCGGCCGACGGGCAGCTCCAGGGCCTGAGTCGCGTGGCCTATGCCGAACTGGCCGACACGACGGGCATGGTGCTCCAGACCATGGTGGAGCTGACCGACGGCATCGGGTGGGCCCAACTCGCCCTGCCGCCCACGCTGCACAGCGGCAACTACCAGCTGACGACCTACACCCGCCACATGCGCAACTATGGCCAGGAGTGCTTCTTCCGCAAGATAGTCTCGGTGGTCAACGTCCTCCACACCTCGGCCCGCGACCGCCTGCTCATCCTTCCGCCCGAGCCGACTGAGGCCGAGCCTCTGCCCCGCAGGCGCTACAAGGCCGGGCAGAGAGTCCACGTGTCGCTGCCCGCCGACTCGGCCATGCAGATTGCCACCCTCGCGCTGCTGCAAGACAACCTGCCCACAGCCGACTACTCGCTGCCCGCGCCTGCCGTGCCCCAACATTCTTCGGGGAAGTTTGTGGCTGAAGCCGAGGGGCACCAGGTGATGGCCACGCCGAGCCGAGGGACGGGAGAGCCTGCCGAGTCGCGCCTGGTGATGGTGGGTCAGGGGATTATGGTTTCCGAAGGCCGACCGGGCCCCGATTCCACCCGCACCTATTTCACCACCGGAATCTCCGGCTCGCTGCCCACGCTGCTCAATGGCTACGACTCGCAGGGCCTCCCCGCGCCCATGCAGTTTGCCTCGCCCTATGCTCAGGTGGTGCCGGCCCATCTGCCCGACCTGCAGGTGTGGGCCACGGCCGAGACCCTTTGCCGCCGCAGCCTTACAGCCCAGCGCGAAGAAGCCCTCGCCCGGCTCGCCCCGCCCGACACGATGGCCCACAGCGTGGACTTCCTCTCCGTGAGGCCCGACTATTTCTACGACCTCGACGAGTACACGAGGTTCAACACCGTGAGCGAGATTCTCACCGAGTTTGTCGTGGGTGTGAGCCGACGGCGCACGGCGGGCCGCACCTGCCTCTACATCCGTCATGGCGAAACCACCTCCAGCAATTCGTGGCCCGCGCTGGTGCTGCTCGACGGCATGCCCATCTACGACATTGATGCGCTCCTGCGCTACGATGCCCGGCTGCTTCGCTACGTGCAGATCTATGCCGGTGCATACAGTTTCGGCCAGACGGTCTGCCAGGGAGTCATCTCCTTCATCTCGCGGCGCGGGCGGCTCTCCAACTTCAAGCTCGACGAGGGCTCGCTCCTCGTGCGCTACGACTTTCCGCAGCGCCGCCCGCCCTTCGTCCTCCCCCAGGGCGAGCGGCCCGGCACCGTCGTGTGGGAACCCTGCGTAGAGGGCCGCACGGTGGAATTCGATGCACCCGCGAATCCGGGACGCTACGAGCTCATCCTGCAAGGCACCGACACCCGCGGGTGCCCCTTCCGCTCGGCCTCGGAGATAGTGGTGGAATAAGGCTCTGCGAGAGGACAAAAAAATGATGGCACGCCAAGTCTCATGAGAGTTGGCGTGCCATCGTAAAATTCACCCCTCCCTCGCGGAGGGACCGTGCTTACTCCAGAATCCCTATCTCGGAGAGCTGGATGCGCGTCTCGTCCTGCATCTCCAGGAAGACGAACTTGAAGAAGCGGTATTCGGCCTTGGCCCGAACGGGGAAGAAATACTCCTGCTCGTTGAGGTCGGTCATGCGGAAGTAACTGTGCTTCTCGTCGAGCAGCTTCCACTGCTGCTTGTCGTTGCTGCCGTAGACCATCCACGAGGCTGGGTTGCGATCGGGGTACGAACTGGTATCGTCGCCCGTCGTCAGCGTGTACTCGGCCAGCTTCACGGGCTTCTCGGCCTCCAGGATGACGTAGTAGGGCATGCGCTGCGGCTGGTCGATACACCATTTGGTGGACTTCAGTCCGTCGCACACCATGCGGGCTCCTTCGGGGCCACGCTCACCGGTGCCCTCCACAAACGTCGTCTTCACCCGCTCCTGGGCGCAGGCCATGCCGCCCATCAGCATAAGAGCCATTGCGGCCCATGTTCTCAATCCTTTCATATTCCTACCATTTTTCTTGTTTCCGCTGCAAACTTACGGAAAATTTCCGAAACCGGAAGTATCTTGCCGCAATAATTATTAAGGTACTGCCGTAAATGCACTCCTTGCACCCACCCCGCCGAGATATGGCAAAAATACCATTTATTATGGCTTTTGGACAAATCTCGGGGAGCGACACTTGACTTAAATCAAGAAAGAGGGCAAAAATAGCGTCTTTTTCGCTGCCATCCTTGGCTGCATCGCGGAAACTCACTACTTTTGCAGCGTCAAAACGGAGGAAACCCCGCGAGACACCAAAAAGAGAATGTTTCATAATAGGATTTAAAGATATAGTGTTGTTAGTTTAGTTTAAGGTTTAAAGAAAGTTTTTAGGTTAACAAAAAGTTTTTGCAACTTTTTAAGACGCTTGCTCTGCTGTGAAGTAGGGCAACTGTTTTTTTATAGGGGTGGGTGGTCAGAAAATGGCCGCTCACCCCTTGTCTGTTTAGCAAAAAAGCGTAACTTTGCCCAGAGAAACAAACCCGAAAGCGGAATATGTATATCATCGGAATAGCCGGCGGCACGGGCTCGGGCAAGACCACCGTCGTGAAAAAAATCCTGGAGGCGCTGCCCACCGACCGTGTGGCGCTCATACCGCAGGACTCGTACTACAACGACACCACCCATCTGACCATGGAGGAGCGGAGCCGCATCAACTTTGACCACCCCGACGCCTTCGACTGGCAGCTGCTCACCGAGCAGATTCAGATGCTGCGCCACGGGCAGAGCATCGAGCAGCCCACCTATAGCTACCTCGTCAGCAACCGGCTGCCCGAGACCATCCACGTGGAGCCCTGCGAGGTAATCATCATCGAAGGTATCATGGCGCTCTGGAAGAAGAAGCTGCGCGACCTGATGGACCTGAAAATCTTTGTCGACGCCGACCCCGACGAACGCCTCATCCGCGTCATAGAGCGCGACACGATGGAGCGCGGACGCACCACGCAGATGGTCATCGACCGCTATCGCGACGTGCTGAAGCCCATGCACGAGGAGTTCATCGAGCCCACCAAGCGATACGCCGACCTCATCATCCCCATGGGAGGCAGCAACACGAGGGCCATCGAAATCATGCGCACCTACATCATCCACCAGCTGCGCCCCGAAACACTTGGCTGAGCCATGAAACGGGCGGCCTGCGCATTCTCACTCCTGCTGCTCATGGCTTCGTGTAGGCAGCAGGAGCCCCGCCAATCCACCATCTTCGGCTCGAGCAGCGAGACCGAGGCCGACGTCTACGACCTGCCGCAGATTCGCGATGCCGGGGTGCTCATCGGCGTCACGCTGAGCGGTCCCGACACCTATTATGAATATCGCGGCGAGGGCTTCGGGCTGCAATACCGTCTGGCGCAGGAGTTTGCCAGCAGCATAGGGGCCACGCTGCGCATGGAGATAGCCCCCGACACCACCGCGCTGCGCCAGCGGCTCGACAGTCAGCAGGTCGACTTCATCTGCCTGCCGCCCGATTCGCTCCACCCGTGGCCCACGCGTCCCAACACACCCTTGCTGACTCAGGCCATTGCCGAATGGTGGGACCCCTCGCGGGCCGACCGACTGCGGCGTCAGGACCGTCAGCGCCCTGCCCCGCGCCGCCACAGCCGGCCACCCATGCAGGACCGCTCGCGCGGCATCATCTCGCCCTACGACGACCTCTTCGTGCGCCACAGCGCCACGGTCGGGTGGGACTGGAGACTGCTGGCGGCGCAGTGCTACCAGGAATCGGGCTTCGATCCGCAAGCCCAGTCGTGGGCCGGAGCGCAGGGGCTCATGCAGCTCATGCCCGCCACGGCTCGCCAGCTGGGAGTGGCGCCCGACCAGATTTTCGACCCTTCCACCAACCTCGCGGCAGCCGTCCGCCTGCTCAGGATGCTCAACCAGCAGTTTGCCGACATCACGGACCGCGCCGAGCGCACGTCCTTCGTGCTGGCCTCGTACAACGGAGGCTACAACCACGTGCGCGATGCCATGGCACTGGCCGAGAAGCACGGAGCCAACCCCCGCAGCTGGCAACAGGTGGCGCCCTACATACTGAAACTTGCCGACCCGGCCTACTACAACGACCCCGTGGTGCGCTCGGGCTATCTGCGAGGGAGCGAAACGGAGGCCTACGTGCGGCTCACCCTGCAGCGCTGGCACGATTATCGCGGCTCGGCCCGCCCCGCATCGGCTGCCAGCCAGCCCGCTCCCGCCCGCCGCAGCATCCGCAACGGCGAATACCAATCTCAGGTGAAGAAACCCGAGGAGAGCCTTTAGCCCCGAAAACATAAAAAACGTTAAAGTATGGGGAGGGGAGGCACAACGAGAGAGATTTTTTTGTAATATTGCAGCGGAATAACCCTAAAACGAGACTGAATATGAAGAAATTTACACTTTTCGTGGTGGCCGCAGCCGCCCTTTGTACTACGAGCTTCGCTCAGAACCGCGTGAAACACATCTATACCAGCAGCGAAAAAATGAACATCTCGCTGCTCGAGCAGCGCGAGGCCGACGTGCAGCTGAGCCGTATGCTCATGGCCGGCTACAACACCATCTGCCTGCCCTTCACGCTCGACGCTGCCCAGCTGGCTGCCTCGGCCAAGGACGTCCAGGTGGAGCGCCTGGCCCGCATCCGCCAGGAGGGCAACACGCTCTGCCTCTACTTCCTCGACTGCACGCAGGAGGGCATTCAGGCAGGTCAGCCCTACCTCATCTTCTCGCCCACCACGCAGATGCTTCGCGCCAAGGCTTCGCAGGCCACAGCCACCAGCACCGAGCTGCGCAGCCAGAGCATGACCGACGGAGCCGGAAACCGCATCACCTTCGGCAGCAGCTGGGAGTCGGTGAAGGCAGTGGGCCGATATGGCATCCCCGCACAGCAGGACGCACTCATCCTGGAGAGCATCCTCATCCGCACCGACGGCGACAAGACCTTCCTGCCCACCCGCTGCGGCTTCACATGGGACCAGCAGGCTCCCACGGCCACCAATCTGGAAATCAAGCACATCACCAACCTGGCCGGTGCCGAGACCAGCATCGAAAGCCTGCAGGCACAGGATGCCACGGTCGACGTCTATAACACGAAGGGACAGCTCGTGCGCCGCAACATCAACGTGAACAGCGCCCTCACGTCGCTGCCCGCCGGCATCTACGTCATCGGTGGAGCCAAGGTGGCTGTGAAGTAACCAAACTCAGAAACCTTCTAAAAAAACGAAACGAGATGAAACGCATTTTTGCCTACATGATGTGCCTCGTGCTCAGCACCAGCGTATGGGCACAGCACATGGATTTCTGCGGCATTGAGCTCACGGGCCCCGTGCGCAACATCACCGAAAAGATGCGCAAGGCCGGCTTCAAGCTGAAAGAGAAGCGCACCGACCAGAACTTCTACATCTTCGAGGGAAAATACCTCGGGCAGATGACCTATCTGAACGTGCTCTACACGCCCAAGACGAAGACCGTCTACCAGGTGCGCGTGACGCCCCGCGCCGTCAACGAAGTGGCACTCGTGGACAGCCTCGTGGCCACCTTCGGCACCGAGTATGAGGAGACCCACGACGGCATGAGCTGGGCCTCGGAGAACGGCGGAGTCTTCTACATCAAGAAAGACAACTACGACCCCTTCATTATCGTCATCGATGCCCAAGGCATGGCGCTGATGAAGGAGGAGAAGTGACCGCAGCCTCACTCTCCATTCGGCTGATTACAGACAAAGGCGAGCCCCCCCGCGGGCCCGCCTTTTTTTTGGTGTCCGGGGGGGAAAATGGAAATTCAACAGCAAGGGGAGCTTATCTGCGAAAGACCGCTGGAGGCGGGCCGAGCGACCGATAGGTGGACGCCTTCTTCAACACCCGCTGCGCGGGCAGAAGCGTCGCAAGCGCCGAGCGCAGCGTCCTTGGGTCACGATTCGCTTTTCCCCGGACACCAATAAAATTTTTCCTAATTGTCTTAATTGTCGTTCCGAAACCGTAAACATTTCTTACCGCTCCGGAAAAATCTTCATTAACCTGCCCCCCGAAAAACGGCGTGAGGAACGTTGAGATTCGGTGCGCCGCGGTGCGCCGCAATTCAAAATTCAAAATGCAAGAATCAAAAGTGCTTGGAAATCAGCACTCCCAAAATTTGGTTTTTCCCGATGAAACCGGGATTTTCTGCGAAATAACGTGTTCTTGGAGCAAACGCAACGTGTTGCGTCGGGCAAAACACCACGTTGCGTTGGGCGAAACCCTTAACCGTTTCCGCTCGCGCCAAACTTTCCGCCAATCTGGATGGGCTGAAATGTAAGGAAAACATCATCCTTGCGGTACTAAAAAAGCCCCCGCGCGGCCCGGAAGAGCGGGG
>CAMJRQ010000003.1 GCA_946408305.1 uncultured Prevotellaceae bacterium | reverse complement strand
TGCCGGGCTTCGGCACCACCGACCGCACCCTCCAAAATGCTCTCCTCCTGATGGAACAACTCGGAGTGAGCCAGCGCACGATTTCCATCCGCGAAGCCTGCTTGCAACACTTCAGCGACATCGGGCACAATCCCGACCAGCACGACGTGACCTACGAGAACAGCCAGGCCCGCGAACGCACCCAGATTCTCATGGACGTCGCCAACCAGGAGGGAGCACTCGTCGTGGGCACCGGCGACCTGAGCGAGCTTGCCCTCGGATGGGCCACCTACAACGGCGACCACATGAGCATGTACGGTGTCAACGCCGGAGTGCCCAAGACGCTCGTCCGCCACCTCGTGCAATGGTTCGCCCAGACACAAGCCGACAACCAAACTGCCGCCACCCTGCTCAACATCGTCGCCACCCCTATCAGCCCCGAGCTGCTGCCGGCCGACGACCAGGGACAGATTACGCAGCAGACCGAAGACCTCGTCGGGCCCTACGAGCTCCACGACTTCTTCCTCTACCATCTGCAGCGCTGGTCGTTCCGCCCCGCCAAGATATTCTTCCTGGCCCGCCAGGCATTTGCCGGGACCTACGATTCCCCGACCATCCGCCGCTGGCTCACCGTCTTCTGCCGCCGCTTCTTTGCGCAGCAGTTCAAGCGGTCCTGCCTGCCCGACGGGCCCAAGGCGGGCTCCGTCTCCCTCTCGCCCCGAGGCGACTGGCGAATGCCCTCCGATGCTGCGTCGCGAGCCTGGATTGAGGAATGCGAACACCTGACGGACGAATAAAAGACCCCGCCGATGCCCACCCCGCTCCTCATGCTATCCGCCGCCTTGCTGCCAGCCCTTTTGCTCTGGCTCTACATCTATTGGAGAGACCCGCAGAAGGAGCCCCTCGCATGGCTGCTGGCATCCTTGGCGCTGGGCATCATGATAGCCCCTCCGGCTGCCGGGGCTGAGTCGTTCATCTCGGGTCTGCTTTTCGGGGAAGGGGGCGAAGGAACGAGCCTCATCGGCAGCACGGCCGAGGCCTTTCTCGTGGCAGCACTGCCCGAGGAGAGCTTGAAGTTGCTGGCGTTGTGGCTCGTTCTGCGCCGTAATCCGCATTTCGACGAACATTTCGACGGCATCGTCTATGCCGTGAGCATCGGGCTGGGTTTTGCGGCCATCGAAAACGTGCTTTATCTGTTCACCTTCGCCGAAAATTGGCAAGCCGTGGCTTGGAGCCGCGCCTTCCTGGCCGTGCCGGGGCACTATGCGTTTGCCGTGCTCATGGGATACTATTATTCCATCTACCACTTTGTCGACCCCTCGCCACGACGGGCCGCCAATGTGCTGCTTGTGCCGGTCTTGGCACATGGCATCTACGACACGCTGGCCATGTCGGGACAGGTGAACCCGCTGCTGGGCGCAATCAGCTTCTTCTTCCTCATCTACTTCTGCATTAAGATGCAACGCTTCTGCCAGCAGCGAGTGGTGGAGCTGATGGGGATGGACGAAGGAACCGCAAAAGAGAACCCGAGGCTGCCATGAAGATTATTGCCAAGATTCGCACTCCGTTTCCCACGAAGTTCGGCATTCCGCGCCAGAGCGGAATGGTCGAAGGCCTGCGCGGGCAGATTGTCTTCGAGCCGCCCTACCGCAATGTCGAGGCGCTGCGAGGGCTCGAGGGCTTCTCCCATCTCTGGCTCCTGTGGGACTTCTCCCAGGCCCATCGCCCCGAGTGGAGCCCCACGGTTCGTCCGCCCCGGCTGGGCGGCAACCGTCGCATCGGCGTCTGGGCCACTCGCTCGCCCTTCCGCCCCAACCCCATCGGGCTCTCCTCGGTGCGCATCGCAGCCATCCGTCTGCAGACGCCCGACGGACCCGTCATCGAGGTAGAAGCCCCCGACCTCATGGACGGCACGCCCATCTTCGACATCAAGCCCTATCTCCCCTACACCGACTCCCACCCCGATGCCCGCGGCGGCTTTGCCCAGGCGCTCTACGAGACGGAGCAGCCGCTTGAAGTGAGAATTCCGGAAGACGACGCTAAGCGCTTGGACGACAAGACGCTGAGCCAACTCCGCGCCCTCCTTGCCTCCGACCCTCGGCCCCACTATCAGTCCGACCCTCAGCGCGTCTACGCCATGGAGTTTGCCGGATGGGAAGTGAAGTTCCGCATCGAGGGAAACATCCTCTTCGTAACAACCCTAACCCCTTTATAATAAAATATGAAAATGCACAAGACGATCTATCTTCTCGCCGCCCTCGGCCTGTTTCAGATGAGCCAGGGCCTCAGTGCGCAGACGAAAGAGCTGCCCAACGGCTACCCCTACAGCCAAGTACCCTTCACCGCCGTCCGGATGTCGTCCGGCACCTTCTGGGGCGATCGCCTGCAGGCCGCGCGCGAAGTCACCATCCCGCTGGCCTTCTCGAAATGCGAGACAACCAGCCGCTACAAGAACGTCGAGATGGCAGCTTACACGTTGCAGCACCCCGGACACCCGGGACTCAAGACCGAGGAATGGGACATGGGCCGCCGCGGATGGACCGCCTTCGACGACACCGATGTCTACAAGACCATCGAGGGCGCCAGCTACATCCTGAGCAGCGAGGGGCTCGACAGTCCCGAGGCACGCCGCCTCGCTCACTACGTCGACAGCGTCCTCGACATCGTCGCTGCCGCCCAGGAGCCCGACGGATACCTCTACACCGCCCGCACCATCAACCCCGAGAAGCCCCATCGTTGGTCGGGTGCCACCCGATGGTCCGAGGAGGAGAACTCGAGCCACGAGCTCTATGACCTCGGCCACATGGTCGACGCCGCCTGCGCCCACTACCAGGCCACGGGCAGCACGAAGTTCCTCGACATTGCCCGCCGCTACGCCGACTGCGCCCTGCGCGAGGTTGGTCCTGCCGAGGGTCAGGCCCACGTCGTGCCCGGACATCAGATTGCCGAGATGGCGCTGGCCCGCCTCTATCTGCTCACCGGCCAGAAGAGCTACCTCGACGAGGCCCGCTACCTCCTCGAATACCGCGGTCGCACGGACCACAAGGCCGTCTACTCGCAGAGCGACAAGCCCGTGGCCGAGCAGAGCGAAGCCTGGGGCCATGCCGTCCGCGCCGGATACATGTATGCCGGAATGGCCGACGTCGCAGCCCTCACCGGCGACAGCGCCCTCCTCAAGGCCATCGACCGCATCAGCGAGAACATCATCGGCCGCAAGTACTACATCACAGGCGGCGTCGGAGCCCGCCATGCCGGCGAAGCCTTCGGAGCCGACTACGAGCTGCCCAACCTCACGGCCTACAACGAGACCTGCGCTGCCATCGCCATGGTCTATCTCTTCCAGCGCATGTTCATGCTCCATGGCGACGCCCGCTACATCGACTGCCTCGAGCGCACGCTCTACAACGGCGTCATCAGCGGCATGTCGGTCGACGGAGGCAAGTTCTTCTATCCCAACCCTCTCAGCTGCAACGGCCAGTACCGCTTCAATTCCGAGAGCTCGCTGACGCGCCGCCCCTGGTTCGGCTGCGCCTGCTGCCCCTCCAACGTCTGCCGCTTCATCCCCTCCGTGCCAGGCTATGTCTACGGTCTGAGGGCCGACAGCCTCTACGTCAACCTCTTTGCAGGCAACACCGCCCGCCTCAAGATTCGCGGCCGCGACGTCGTCCTCAGCCAAGAGACCGACTATCCCTGGCAGGGCACCGTCAAGTTGCGCATCCAGAAGAACCGCGCCGGAGCCTTCAGCCTCATGCTGCGCATCCCCGGATGGACGCACAACCAGCCCGTGCCAGGCGACCTCTATTCCTACGCCAACACCGCCGCAGAGCCCGTGCGCGTCGAGCTCAACGGACAGTCTATCCCCGTCCAGTCGCTCTCCAAGGGCTATCTGCGCATCCAGCGCCGCTGGAAGTCGGGCGACGTCGTCACGCTCCACTTCCCCATGCCCGTGCGCACCGTCCGTGCCAAGGCTGACGTGCGCGACGACGCCGGCCGCATCGCCGTGGAGCGCGGTCCGCTCGTCTATTGCGCCGAGGGCACCGACAATCCCTCCGTCCGCCTGCCCCACGTCCTGCTCAGCCCGCAGGCCAGCTTCGACCTCGCCCCCGACTACTCCATCCCCAACACCGAGGCCGACGGACGCCCCTTCCAGGTGACCGCCCTCAACGCTCCGGCTCAGGAAGCCCTCATCAAGGAGGACGGACGCCTCGACGTGCGCCCCGTCACGCTCCGCCTCATCCCCTACTACGCCTGGAACCACCGCGGTGCCACCACGATGGACGTCTGGCTGCCCTGCGGCCTTTCCGGCCTTCAGGACTGAGACGGGAGATGAAATAAGTCTCGGGGAAAAATACCCTCTGCTTTATGCGGGAAAAGGGTTAAGGGTTTCGCGCAAAACCCTTAACCCTTTTTCTTTAAACCCTTGAGGGTTCCAGCAGCTCGTCCATGAACCGCGCCCCGGGCAGCACGCCATAGGCTCCACGACGGGCGGCTTCCTCGCTGAAGGAACCGACGGCGTCGGGCTCGTGGCGGGGGCTGAGAATGACGAAGGGGACGGGCTGCGACGTGTGGCAGCGAAGGCGGACGGAGGTGGGATGGTCGGGCAGGAGGGCGAGGGCCACGGGTTCGCGCCAGCCCTGCAACTCGCCAAGGATGGGGCGCAGAAGGCGGCGGTCGATGTGGTCGATGGTCTGGAGCTTGAGGGCGAGGTTACCGTCGTGGCTGGCTTCGTCGGGGGCATCGACGTGGAGAAGGACGAAATCATGCTCGCGGAGGGCGCGGAGAGCAGCGCGGGCCTTGGCTTCGTAGTCGGTGTCGGGCAGACCGGTGGCGCCACTGACGTCGACAACGCTGAGCCCAGCGCAGCGGCCCAACCCGCGAACGACGCTGGCCGCGGCGACGACGGCTCCGGAGCGCAACTGAGGGAAGCGGGCGGTGAAAGGCTCGAGGCGCGGCCGATAGCCACCGCCCCAGGGCCAGAGGGCGTTAGCGGGCAGGAGGCCGCGGGCCTGGCGCTCGAGGTTAAGGGGATGGGCGGCAAGGAGGCGGTAGCTCTGCCGCATGAGGGCGCGCAGGCGGCGGACGGTGGGCTCGGCCTCGAGGCTGAGGGCCCTGGGCAAACGGAGAGAGAAGGGTTCTCCGAGAAATTCGTGGGGAGGGGTGCAGCCGACCAGGCCGCGGGCCTGGCGCAGGACGAGCAGATGGCGGAAACCGTCGGCGGGGACGAAGCGGACGCGGGGACCGCCGAGCCGCTTCTGGAGGAAACGAATCAGGGGGAGCGACGCGGCGGAGGGGATGCGCCCGGCGGTGTGGCTGAGGAGGCACTGGCGGTCGACGGTGACGAGGTTGCAGCGCAGGGCCAAGTCGGTCTCGTCGAGCTCGACGCCGAGGCTGGCTGCCTCGAGGGGGCCGCGGGCAAGGGTGGTAAGGGCGTCGCCGTAGCCGAGGATGACGCTGTGGGCCACCTCGGTGCCGGGAGGGAGGCCGGGAGGAATGGTCTGCAGGAGGCCGTTGCGCCCGTGGCGGGCGAGCCAGTCGAGATGGGGCGTGGGGACGTGCTGCAGGGGTGTGAGGCCTCCGAGCTCGGGGAGGGGTTCGTCGGCCATCCCGTCGCAGACGATGAGCAGATGCTTCATGCGAGCGACATAATGTCGGCAAAGACGCCCGCGGCGGTGACGCCGGCTCCGGCTCCGTAGCCCTGGATGAGCATGGGCGACTTGTTGTAGCGCTCGGTGGTGAGGAGGACGATGTTGTTGGTGCCCTCGAGGGCGTAGAAGGGGTGGGAGGCGTCGACCTGGCAGAGGCGTACGGAGCAGCGGCCGTGGTCGCAGGTGGCCACGAAGCGCCAGCGGCGTCCCTCGGCCTCCATCTGGCGGCGGCGCTCCTCGAAGAGGTCGTCGAGTGCGGGAAGGCGGCGCAGGAAGTCGTCGGCCGTGCCCTCGAAATAGTCCTGAGGCACGAAGAGTTCCAGGCTGACGTCCTCCTGGTTCACGCGGTAGCCGGCCTCGCGGGCCAGGATGACAAGCTTGCGCAGCACGTCGCGTCCGCAGAGGTCGACGCGCGGGTCGGGCTCGCTGTAGCCCTCCTCCTTGGCGCGGCGAACGGTCTCGCTGAAAGGCACCTGGGCGGAGATGGTGTTGAAGATGTAGTTGAGCGTCCCGCTCAGGACGGCCTCGATGCGCAGGATCTTGTCGCCGCTGTTGCGCAGGTCGTTGATGGTCCGAATGATGGGCAGTCCGGCGCCGACGTTGGTCTCGAAGAGGAACTTGGCACCGCGGCGCTGGGCGGTGGTCTTCAGCCGGTGGTAGTCCTCGTAGTCGCCGCTGGCGGCAATCTTGTTGGCTGCCACCACGTTGATGTTGTGCTCGAGCAGGTCGCCATAAAGTGCGGCCACCTCGGGCGAGGCTGTGCAGTCGACAAAGACGCTGTTGAAGATGTTCATGCCGACGACCTCCTGGCGCAGGCGTTCGACGCTGCCCTGTGGTGCCTGGTCGAGGAGTTCGCGGTAGCGGTCGAGCGGCAGTCCGTCGCGACTGAACATGGCGTGGTGGCCGCTGGCGATGCCCACTACGTTGAGCTTCACTCCGAGCTCGCGCATCAGCTTCTGTCGCTGGCTGGCGATTTGCTCGATGAGCTGGGAGCCGACGGTGCCCACTCCGGTGATGAAGAGGTTGAGCACCTGATACTCGCTCAGGAAGAAGGAGTCGTGGATGACGTTGAGCGACTTGCGCAGCAGCTCGCTGCGGACGATGAACGAGATGTTCGTCTCGGGGGCTCCCTGGGCGAAGGCGATGACGCTGATGCCGTTGCGCCCCAGCGTGTCGAAGAGCTTGCCGGCGATGCCGGGGGTGTGCTTCATGTTCTCGCCCACGACGCCCACGGCTGCCAGTCCGCACTCCTTCTTCATCGGATACATGGCTCCGGTCTCAATCTCCTTGCGGAACTCGTCGTCGAGCACGCGGCAGGCTTCGGCGGCATCCTCGTCGCGCACGCCGATGCTGGTGCTGTTCTCCGAGCTGGTCTGTGCCACCATGAAGACCGAGATGCCGTTCTCGGCCAGGCAGGAGAAGATGCGGCGATTCACGCCGATGACGCCCACCATGGAGAGGCCGCTCACGGTGATGAGGCTCGTACCGTTGATGCTCGAGATGCCCTTGATGGGCTTCTCGTCGCCCGGCACCTCGCGCTTGATGATGGAGCCCGGCGCCTGGGGGTTGAAGGTGTTCTTGATGAGAATGGGGATGTTCTTGACGCAGACGGGATAGATGGTGGGCGGATAGACCACCTTGGCTCCGAAGTTGCAGAGCTCGGTGGCCTCGACGTAGGAGAGCTCACTGATGACATAGGCCGAGGGGATGACGCGCGGGTCGGCCGTCATGAATCCGTCGACGTCGGTCCAGATTTCCAGCACGCTGGCATCGAGCGCAGCGGCGATGATGCTGGCCGTGTAGTCGCTCCCGCCGCGGCCCAGATTGGTCACCTCGCCACTCTCGGCATCGGTGCTGATGAAGCCGGGCACCACGCTGCGGCGCGGCATCTGGGCCCACGTCTGGCGCACCAGGCCGTAGGTCAGCTCACTGGCGAGCATCGTGCGGCCGTCCTTGCGTTCGGTCTTGATGAAGAGGCGGCTGTCGAAGAGGCTGGCTTCGTCGATGAGCGTGGCCACGATGCGGCTGCTGATGCGCTCGCCGTAGCTGACGATGGCGGCCAGGGTCTTGGGGCTGAGGTCGCGGATGAGGAAGACGCCCTGATAAATGCTGCGCAGCTCCTCGAGCAGGGCCTTCACCTCGCTCCAGAGCGCTGCGCCGCGGGCTTCGTCGGCAATGACGGCGCCGACCATCTCCTCGTGGCGGCCCAATATACGGGCGAAGGACTCCTGATACTGCCGGTCGCCCTCGCGGGCCATCTGGGCCGTGGCTATCAGCTGGTCGGTGATGCCGCCCAGGGCGCTCACCACGACGACGACGGGCTCTTCCTGAGCCTCCACAATCCTCTTCACATTCAGAATGCTATCGGCCGTCCCCACCGACGTGCCGCCAAACTTCATTACCTTCATGATGTTTCTCTTTCTCTTTTGCCAGCCGCAAAATTACGCACTTTTTCCCTAATAAGCGTCGCCCCGAGGGGGAAAAGTGGCATTCGGGAGCCTCTTTTTGGGTGTTTCGGTTGGCATTACGCCCCATTTTCAGTAATTTTGCACTCCGAACTATGGACTCCGAACTCTGAACTATGACCTCCGAACTCACCCTCCGCCTGCTACCTCGCGATGCCTACAACGAACAGTCTCTGCGCCGCTATCTGGAGCGCGAACATGGGTTGCACCCCGGAGCCGTGCGCGTTGTCAAGCGCAGCATCGACGCCCGCCAGCACAGGGTCTGGGTGAACCTCGTCGTGCGTCTCTACGACGAAGGCGAGCCCCAGGAAGCGCTCTTCGAGCCCATCGAGTATAGCGATGTTTCGGGCCGCCCCACGGTCATCGTGGTGGGCGCGGGCCCGGGCGGACTCTTTGCCGCCCTGCGCCTAATCGAGCTGGGGCTGCGGCCGCTGGTGATGGAGCGCGGAAAGGACGTGCACGAGCGGAAGAAGGACCTGGCCCGCATCCGCACCGAGCAGTGTGTCGACCCCGAGAGCAACTATGCCTTCGGCGAGGGCGGAGCCGGGGCCTACAGCGACGGCAAGCTCTTCACCCGCAGCCGGAAGCGCGGCTCGGTGGAGCGCATCCTGCGCATCTTCGTGCAGCACGGAGCCTCGCCGGCCATCCTGGCCGACGCCCATCCCCACATCGGTACGGACCGCCTGCCGCGCGTCATCGAGCGCATGCGGCAGACCATCCTCGAGAGCGGCGGCGAGGTGCGCTTCGAGACACGCATGACGGCCCTCCTCACACAGGGCGACCGCGTCTGCGGCATCCGCACCGTCTCGGCCCGCGGCGAAGAGGAGGTGCCATCCGAGGCCGTCATCCTGGCCACGGGCCACTCGGCGCGCGACGTCTATCGCTACCTCCTCCATCGCGGCGTCGGGATGGAGGCGAAGGGCATCGCCGTGGGCGTCAGGCTGGAACATCCGGCCGAGCTCATCGACCGCATTCAGTACCACAGTCGCGACGGTCGCGGCGAGTGGCTCCCGGCAGCCGAATACAGCGTGGTCGAACAGGTGGGCGGCCGCGGCGTCTACAGCTTCTGCATGTGCCCGGGCGGCTTCGTCGTCCCGGCCGCCAGCGGCCCGGAGCAGATTGTGGTCAACGGCATGAGCCCCTCGCACCGCAACGGCCGCTGGAGCAACAGCGGCATGGTGGTGGAGGTGAGGCCCGAGGACCTCCAAGAAACGGGCCCCGAGGCGATGATGCACTTCCAGGAGGAGCTCGAGCGCCAATGCTGGCTCCAGGGAAACCGCCGGCAGACAGCTCCCGCGCAGCGCATGGCCGACTTCGTCAGCGGACGGCTGAGCGCCCAGCTCCCCGCCTCGTCCTACGCCCCCGGACTGCTGGCCAGCCCGCTCCACTTCTGGCTTCCGCCCTCCGTCGGCGACCGTCTGCGCGAGGCTTTCCGCATCTGGGGCCGACGCATGAAGGGCTTCCTGACGAACGAAGCCACCGTCATCGGCGTGGAAACGCGCACGAGCAGCCCCCTGCGCATCCTGCGCGAGGCCGAGAGCCTGCAGCACCCCGTCCTGCGCGGCCTCTATCCCTGCGGCGAGGGAGCTGGCTATGCCGGGGGAATCGTCAGCGCCGCCATCGACGGCGAGCGTTGCGCCGAGGCAGTAAAGCTTATCCGATAATTTTTTTTGCTCCTTTTTTAATCAGACAAAGGACCGTTTCGTGTTAAAACAATTTACCCGAAGCGGCTCAATATTCTTTACCTTGCGGGCAAACCAGCCGCTAAGAGGGGCATGTGAAAACGCATGTCAAATAGTCGCATTTTCATGGCAAAAGGTCGTATTTCGACGTCCATTGGCAAATCAACAAAAATTAACCCCCTCAGAATCAGCACCTCCAAAATTCGTTCGCGGACCAGCAAACCAAGGTTCGGGCCGGAACGACGGCATTCTCGCGCAAGAACAACGTGTTGCTCGGGCCGAAACAACGTGTTGCGTCGACCAAAACTTCACGTTGTTTTGGCCCGGATTTCTTTGTGCTGAGAAATAGAATGGCTGAAATGTAATGTTATTATCACAAATACGGATTGTATGTGTAAATATAATTATCATCAACGCCGAAAAATGCGAATCTTGGCACGGGCTGCAGCTTGAAGATTTTTAAGGATATTTAACAAACAGAGAAGGCTGAGAAACGAAATTATTTGTAACTTTGCACGTGAAAAATCCTATAAAAAGACTACTCTGGCAGTCCTCAAACACAGCAACATTCAAAATCACTACATACTTTCCACTACATTATTATTATTTTATTTAACAACAATTTTAACCCAAACCACAATGAAACAAAGACTTTACACTACTCTCCTGGCCGGCATGCTGTGTCTGGGCGGGACGAAAGCGTGGGCCGAAGCCTATCAGATTGGCTCGGCCGATGACCTGAAGGCCTTTGCAGCCCAGGTGGCCACCAACCCCGATGCCGTGCTGACGGCCGACATCGACATGAAGGACCAGGGCTGGACCAGCCTGGAAGACTATGCAGGTACGTTCGACGGCCAAGGCTTCACCATCAAGAACCTGGGCGTGGCGCTGTTCAACACGAACGCCGACGGCGCCGTCATCAAGAACCTGACCATTGCCAGCGACGAAGGTATGACGCTCACCTACAGCAACTTCTCACCCTTCGTCAGCACCTGCCGGGGCAACCTGAGCTTCGAAAACTGTGTGAACCAGACGGCCATTGCCCGCTCCAACGCCCGTCGCCTCGGTGGCTTCATCGGACGGGCCACGTGCACCGGCAAGACCATCACCATCACCAACTGCCGCAACGAGGCTGAATTTTTCATCCGCTCGGCCGAGACAGCTGGTTTCATCGGTCACGACTACGGCAACACCGTCACCATCAAGAACTCGCTGAACCTGGCCAAGATTTGGAGCGACGAGGACTATGCCATGGCAGGCTTCATCGGCGAATCGGCTGCCAGTGGAACCTACACCTTCGAGAACTGCGGCAACACGGGCATGATCATCTGCCGCGACGATTTCCCCGGCGAGTCGTGCGCCTTCATCGGACGGGCCAGAGGCGAAATCACCCTGATCAACTGCTGGAACAGCGGCCAGACCCTGGAATGGACTTACTCGAACGAAAGCGACGCTCCGAACTATGGCACGGGCAAGGTGGTGAACAACCCGCTCACCCAGAACGGCCTCGGCACGTACATCAACTGCTACGACGTGTATAACGGCAACTTCGGCGTGAAGCAGATTGCCGAGGAATTCGTGGCCAACGGTGCGCTCTGCTATCTGCTGAACGGCGATCAGACCGCCCTGACCTTCTTCCAGACGCTGGGCGAGGACACGTATCCCGTGCTCGACGCCACTCACAGCCGCGTCTACAAGGTGGGTGCCTTCAAATGCGACGGCATGACGCCCAAGGATGAGACAGGCGGATACAGCAACACGGCCGGCACCAGCACCGTCGACGAGCACGCGTTCGAGGACGGCATCTGCTCGGTGTGCCACACGCTCGACATGTCCTACGTGGATACCGTCGACGGCGTCTATCAGATTGGCACCGCCGGACAGCTGCGTTGGTTCTCGTATGCCATCAACCAGTGGTTCATTCCCAACACCTCGGGAGCTGTTCTGACGGCCGACATCGACCTGGAATACGCGTCCTTCACCCCCATCGGCCTCTATGCCGACGAGAATTCTGAGCAGAAGAAGCAGATTGGCTACGCCGGCACGTTCGACGGACAGGGCCACACCATCAGCAACCTGGCCATCAACGAGGAGTTCTTCCATGAGGCCGGACTCGTGAGCCGACTCTACGGAACGGTGCAGAACCTGGGCATCATCAATGCTGCCGTCACCACCAACAATGGATATAATCGCGCCGCCACCATCGCAGGATGGAAATCCTCGGGCAACATCCTGAACTGCTTCGCCATCGGCGACCTCAGCCTCACCACCGAGGCTCCCGGCGGCATCTTCGCCGGCGGCAACGGCAGCATCAAGAACTGCTACACCACCTTCGAGAACATCTGCCACGAAAACGGAGGCTCGATGAACAACTGCTTCAGCCAGGAGAACATGCCCGACATAGCCGAGAAGATTCGCACGGGCGAGCTCTGCTACAAGCTGAACGGAGAGTCGTTCCTCAGCTCCATCTGGTACCAGAACGTAGGACTCGATGAATACCCCGTGCTCGACCCGACCCACGGCATCGTCTACCAGATGGGCGAGGGCGAGTTCAAGTCGGCCACCGCAGACAACTTCGAAACCTTCCGCAACGACATCATCGAACGTGAGACTCAGTTCTGCCAGGAGGTCATCGCCTACCAGGGCGCCATCGACGACTACCAGACCGAAATCGACACGTGGGAGGCCATCGAATCGATTCCCGAATTCCTCACGGCCTACAGCGCTGGCCTGTCTAAGAAGACTGTGGTGCAGAACTCGGAGAAGGTCTACAAGACCTACATCGACGCCTGCGACAAGGTGGCAGCCCTGCTTGCAGAGACCACTGCTCAGAACGAGCAGCGCGAGATTCTCGAGAATTATCTCGACAAGGAAAACGCGACAGAGCCCAGCAGCCTCTATCCCAACGGAAACCAGGCCTACATCCTGACCAACCACCTGCTCACCAACGAGCAGATTCCCGCTGAAATCAAATTCCTGGAGCTGCTGCAGAACCGCTTCCTCATTGCCGACCCCGATCCCGACACCGACATGACTGTCCTGCTGCAGAACCCCCAGTTCACCGACGGATGGAACGGCTGGGAGACCACCGGGAAACCCATCCAGAACGGCACGTCGTCTGACGCCTTCACCGTGCAGCAGACGCTCACCGGCATGCCCAACGGCATCTATCTCTTCCAGGTGGGTGCCCTGGCCCGGGTGGACGGCGACCCCAATCTTGAGAACCACACGGGCGAAATCTTCATCAACGGCAACCACAACTTCATCATGACCCCGCTCGAGGGCATGATATCCCAGGACGAAGCCGTGGACAGCGTCAACTGCCACCTGTCGAACCCCACCCCCGACGACTACGTCGAAATCTCGGAGGGCGAGTTTGGCTACGTGCCTGCCGGAATCGAAGGCTTGAACATCGCCATCAATGCCGGCCGCTACCAGAACTTCGTGGCCGCACAGGTGACCGATGGAACCCTCACCGTGGGCATCCGCAAGCGCGACTATAACTTCAGCGTATGGCAGCCCTTCGCCGGCATTCGCCTCATCTATCTGGGCACAGCCGACGAGGCTGGCGAGAAGCTCGCAGCCGCACTCCAGAGCAGTGCCAGCCGCGCACAGACCATCCTGGACATCAACCAAAAGAACGAGTACACAGCCGACTACGACCGCAACATCTCGCAGGAGATTCGCACGCAGTTGCAGGCAGCCATCGACAAGAGCCAGACCGAGCTGGACGCTCAGAGCCAGCTGGCACTCATCGGCACGTTCTCCGACCTCTTCGACCAGATTTACGACTGCCGCAAGGCCTACCTCACACTGGGCAAGGCCATCCTCAACTTCCAGGCCAGCATAACGAAACTCTTCGAGACCGGCATCATCACCGAGGAGAATTTCGATGAAATGACTGCTCGCGCCTCCGGAGAATGGGAAGCCCATGCCACCGGTGGCCACACGACCAGCGGAGCACTGGCTCGTGCCGAGGAACTGAAAACCGCGCTGGGCATCATCAATCAGGACGAGGATGGCAACTATTTGATTGCCACCCACATGGACCTCATCCTTTTCTCGCTGGGCATCAGCAGCAACGACGAATTCCCGCAGAACGCAAATGCCAAGCTGACGGCCGACATCGACATGAGCTCCGTGCAGAACTTCCCGCCCATCGGTGTTCAGGGAGCTGAGTTCAAGGGCAACTTCGACGGACAGGGCCACACCATCAAGAAACTGACCGTCAACAGCTCGACCGACTATGCCGGACTCTTCGGCGTCGTTGGTGGCGGAGCCGTCATCCAGAACCTGGTGGTCGACGCCGAATCCAGCATCTCCACCACGGGCCGCTTTGCCGGTCTGGTGGGCGGAACAGACGCCGGCGGATTCGTAACCCTGAAGAACGTGGGCAACGAAGCCAATGTGACCTGTGCCGGCGCAAACGCAGCCGGAATCATCGGCGTGAACGTAGACAACCGCGCCACCATCACACTCGTCAACTGCTACATGACGGGTAAGGTGCAGGGCGGCAGCGACTCCGCACTCCTCACCGGATGGGGCGGCCCGAACATGACCGCTACCAACTGCTGGTGCATTGGCGAAGTGACCGGTGGCCTGAACGGCGACTATGTCTATCGCGTCAACAGCGGCCTCATCGCCACGAACGTCTTCTCGCTCAACGGCGAGCAACTCGGCGCCGGCGCCACCAAGATTACTGAGGAAGACGTCACCGGCGGCGCACTCACCTACTCCCTGAACGACCATAGCACAGAAGGAGCCTGGACCCAGCAGCTGGGCACCGACCCGCACCCCGTGCTCTTCGGCACAGCCAAGGTCTATGCCAACGGTTCGTTCCTCTGCGACGGCGTGACACCGGCCGAGGATACTACCATTGAGTA
>CAMJRQ010000002.1 GCA_946408305.1 uncultured Prevotellaceae bacterium | reverse complement strand
AATTTTGAATTGCGGCGCACCGTGGCGCACTGTTTCTCACCGTTCTCCATCGCATTTTTCGGGGGGCAAGTTGACGGGGATTTTTGCGAGGAGGTAAGAAATGTTTATGTTTCGGGGGACGACTGTTGAGACCAGCATGAAAACGGGCTGCTCAGAGAGCTCGCTCCCGTCCTCGCCGCGCAGGCTGGAACATATTACGACGGCCGGGGGAGGAGGATTATTGGGCGTAAATTTCAGAATCTTAATTTATCTTCGTACCTTTGCAGCCAAAAATCAAGAAGTTGAAGAGAATATGACATTTGAGGAACTGGGGCTCAGCCCCGAACTGCTCCAGGCCATCGGGGAACAAGGCTACGTGGAGCCCATGCCTGTGCAACAGGAGGTGATACCCTTTTTGCTCGACTCCGCAAACCAGAACGACCTTGTGGCCCTGGCCCAGACGGGCACGGGCAAGACGGCGGCCTACGGGCTGCCCACGCTGCAGCTGCTCCATCAGCAGGCTCCGGCCACCGAGGGCGAGCGCCCGGCGCCGCGACTGCTCATCATGGCTCCCACGCGCGAGCTCTGCCTGCAGATTGCCGACGACATGGAGGGCTTTGCCAAACACATGCCCCAGACACGCATCCTGGCCGTCTACGGCGGTGCCAACATCGAACCCCAGATTCGCGCCCTGCGCCACGGAGTGGACATCGTGGTGGCCACGCCCGGACGCCTCATCGACCTGATGAATCGCGGTGCGGCGCAGCTCTCGCAGGTGCAGTACGTCGTGCTCGACGAGGCCGACGAGATGCTCTCAATGGGCTTCCAGGAAGACATCGACACCATTCTCGAGGGCGTGCCCGCCGAGCACCGCACGCTGCTCTTCTCGGCCACCATGAGCCGCGAGATTGAGCGCATCGCCCAACACTACCTCCGCGAGCCGCGCGAGATTCAGGTGGGCAGCCGCAACGAGGGCGCCGAGAACGTGAACCACATCTATTATATGGTGCACGCACGCGACAAGTATCTGGCCCTGAAGCGCGTGGTCGACTACTATCCGCGCATCTATGCCATCATCTTCTGCCGCACCCGCCTGGAGACGCAGGAGGTGGCCGACAACCTGATTCGCGACGGATACAACGCCGACGCGCTCCACGGCGACCTCTCGCAGCAGCAGCGCGACCTGACGATGCAGAAGTTCCGCCAGCACCGCACACAGCTCCTCGTGGCCACCGACGTGGCTGCCCGAGGGCTCGACGTGGACGACCTCACACACGTCATCAACTACGGCATGCCCGACGACGTCGAGAACTACACCCACCGCAGCGGGCGCACCGGACGCGCCGGAAAGAAGGGCACCAGCATCAGCATCATCCACAGCCGCGAGCGCAGCAAGATTCGCCAGGTGGAGAAGACCATCCAGAAGGAATTCCAGCCCGGCACACTGCCCGAGCCCAAGGAAATCTGCGCCAAGCAGCTCTACCACGTCATCGACGAGATAGAGCGCGTGGCCGTCGACGAAGACGAGATAGCCCCCTTCATGGACGAGGTGCAGAAGCGCTGGGAATGGCTCGACAAGGACGACCTCATTCGCCGCGTCCTGAGCCGCGAGTTCGGACGCTTCCTGCGCTACTATGCCAACGCTCCCGAGATAACCGAAGTCTCCACCAAAGACAAGGGCCGCCCCGACAACCACAACAAGAAGAAGGGCGAGCACCGCACGGCCGAGGAGGGCTACGTGCGCCTCTTCCTCAACGTAGGCAAGATAGACGGCATGTATGCCCGCGAAATCATCGGACTCATCAACAAGAACGTGCGCGGCGACAAGGTGGAGGTGGGCCGCATCGACCTGATGAAGAACTTCTCCTTCGTCGAGGTGGCCGAGGCCGACGCCGAGCGTGTCATCAAAGGACTGCGCCACGGCGTCACGGTGAAGGGCCGCAGCGTCGTCGTAGACCGTTCCACACCCGCGGCCGAGGGCGATGGCGACGCTCCCGCCACTCAGCCGAAGGCCCGCCCGCAGAAAGCCGGAAACCCCTTTGCCAAAGACCTGCCCAAGCGCAAGAAGCCCTCGCGCGAGGAGCGCGGCTACACCGAGGCCCGCGGACGCAAGTACACCAAAGAGGACTGGATGAAGTTCCTCCACCCCGACCAACCCTCCAAGAAGGCCCGCAAGGCGCAGGCCGACGACGGACTCGTGGGCGAGGTGCCCGACTTCAGCGAGGAGGGATGGGCCCGCCGCAAACCCAAGAAGAAATAAACCAGAAAAAATCATAAACGTAAAGATGAAAAAGCTTTTCCTCTTCTGCGCCGCCATGCTTGCGGCCCTGGCCCCGCGTGCCGACGAAGGCATGTGGATGCTCAACAAAATAGACCCTCAGACGGCCCAAACGATGCGCTCGCTCGGACTCGAACTCACCCCCAGCGAACTCTACAACCCCGACGGCACGAGCCTGAAGGACGCCGTGGTGGACTTCGGCGACTTCTGCTCGGGCGTCGTCGTCAGCCCCAAGGGCCTCGTCTTTACCAATCACCACTGCGGCTACGGTGCCATTCAGAGCCTCTCCACGCCCGAGGACGACATCCTGAAGAATGGCTTCGTGGCCCGCTCCTTCAAGGAGGAGCGCCCCGTGCCCGGGCTCTTCGTGCGCTTCCTGGTCAAGACCGAGGAGTGCTCGGGCCGCGTCATGCGTGCCCTCGATGCCCTCTATCGCGCCAACCCCGGCGTGCCCACGGCTGAGATTGACCGGCAGAAGACCGACAGCATCCTCAGCGCCGTGGAGCGCGAGTACACCCAGCAGAACCCCGGGCTCGATTGTATGGTGCAGGGCTACTATGGCGACAACGCCTTCTACGTCTCCCTCTACCGCGTCTATCGCGACGTGCGCCTCGTCTTCACGGCCACCGAGACGCTCGGCAAGTTCGGCGGCGACACAGACAACTGGATGTGGCCCCGCCAGACGTGCGACTTCAGCGTCTTCCGCATCTATGCCGACAAGGACGGACAGCCCGCCGACTACAGCCCCGAGAACGTGCCCCTGAAGCCCAAGCGCTATGCCCGCGTGAGCATCGACGGATTCCGTCCCGGCGACTATTGCATGACCATCGGCTATCCCGGCTCCACCAGCCGCTACCTCAGCTCGTGGGGCATCCGCGAACGGGTGGAGGACCGCAACGTCTCCACCATCCAGGTGCGCGGCAAGAAGCAGGAGGTGTGGAAACGATGGATGGACCGCGACCGCGCCGTGGCCCTCAAATACTCCAGCAAATGGGCCTCCAGCAGCAACTACTGGAAGAACTCCATCGGCATGAACAAGGCCATACAGGACCTCGACGTCATCGGCCAGAAGCAGAAGACCGAGGCCCGGATAAAGAAGTGGTTTGAGGGTAGCGAAGACCTCAGCCGCCGCTTCGGACAGATGTTCCCCTCGCTTGAGCAGGCTTACACCCAGCGTCGCCAGACGGTGCGCGACAACGGCTTCCTCCGCGAGACCTTCCTCGGCGGCATCGAAATCTATCACGTGGCCAGCCTCCTCAACCGCACGCCGCAGGACATCGGCGACGAGCAGAAGGCCTCCACGCGCGAGGCTATAAAGCATTTCTTCAAGAACTACGAGCCGCGCCTCGACGAGGAAACCATGGCCGTCTTGCTGCAGAACTGCCGCGAGCAGGTGGCCGACACGGCCCGCATACGTCCGCTCTACCACGAAATCGACTCGCTCTTCGGCGGCGACTGCCGTGCCTATGCCCACAACCTCTTCTCGAAGACCATCTGCACGAGCCCCGACTGCCTGGACCGCCTCCTTGCCGACAGCACGCTGCGCCAGACCGACCCCGCCCTCCGCTATGCGCAGACCGTGCGGGACGAATTGATGACATCCTTCGGAGCTTCGGCCGAGGCCACCCAGAACATATACTACAACGAGCGACTGCTCACCCAGGCTCTCCTCGAGATGGACCAGCAGGCACCCCACTACAGCGACGCCAACTTCTCCATGCGACTCTCCTACGGCTTCATTCAGGACTACACCGCCCAGGGCCGCCACTTCGACTACTACACGCCCTCGCAGAGCCTCCTGGACAAGGCCGCCCGCCAAGGCGAGATTGAAGACTACGAGCTCGAGGACGACATCGTCAGCCTCCTGGAGCGCGGAAAGTGGGGACGCTATGCCGACCGCCAGACGGGCGACCTCCATCTCTGCTTCATCTCCAACAACGACATCACCGGAGGCAACAGCGGCAGCCCCATGTTCAACGGACGCGGCGAGCTCATCGGACTGGCCTTCGACGGCAACTGGGAGGCCATGTCGGGCGACATCAGCTTCGACCCCGCTTTGCAGCGCTGCATCGGTGTGGACATACGTTTCGTCCTCTACATCATCGACCGCTGGGGACACGCCGGCCGCCTCATCAAGGAGATGGGAATTTGAAAAGGGTTAAAAAGTTAAAGGGTTAAAGAGTTTATGAAGCCCACCGCCATACTGCTGCTCCACTGCCCCGACCAGCCGGGCATCATCAGCGAAGTCACCCGTTTCATCACCGACAACGGCGGTAACATCGTCTATCTCGACCAGTATGTCGACCGCCAGGACGGCATCTTCTTCATGCGCATCGAGTGGGAGCTGGAGGCTTTCAGCATCCCCCGCGAGAAGATTATGGAGTACCTCACCACGCTCTACGAGCAGCGCTATCGCATGTCGCTCCACCTCTATTTCTCCGACGAGCGGCCCCGCATGGCCATCTTCGTCAGCCGCCTGAGCCATTGCCTCTACGACCTCCTGGCGCGCTACAAGGCCGGCGAGTGGGCTGTGGACATTCCCTGCATCGTCTCCAACCACGAGGACCTCCGCTACGTGGCCGAGCAGTTCGACATCCCCTTTCACGTGTGGTCCATCGCCCCCGACCATTCCAACAAGGCCCAGGTGGAGGCTGCCCAGATGGAGCTCCTGCGGCGCGAGCGCGTCACCTTCATCGTGCTGGCCCGCTACATGCAGATTCTCTCCGACCAGATGATTGCCGCCTATCCCCACCACATCATCAACATCCACCACAGCTTCCTGCCCGCTTTCGTGGGGGCCAAGCCCTATCACCAGGCCTGGGAGCGCGGCGTGAAGATCATCGGAGCCACCAGCCACTACGTCACCGCCGAGCTCGATGCCGGTCCCATCATCGAGCAGGACGTGACACGCATCACCCACAAGGACACGCCCCAGAGCCTCGTCCTCAAGGGGAAGGACCTTGAGAAGATTGTCCTCTCGCGGGCCGTCAGCAAGCACATCGAACGCAAGATTCTCACGTTCAAGAACAAGACAGTCATCTTCAGCTGAGGAGTTGTCATGCTCCGCCGTTGCGCACCACGCGATACATGCCGCCGCTCATGGCGCGGACGATGCCCTTCATCTCCAGCGTGAAGAGCAGGCTGGAGAGGCGGGCCACGGGGATATTGGTCTGCACGGTGAGCAGGTTCACCTGCATGCCGTCGGTGCCCTGCAGGGCGCCGACGATGAGCTGTTCCTCGTCCGAGAGGGTGGGGAAGAGGTCCTGCTGCACGCCGTCGGCCAGCTGCTTGTTTCGCTGCGGCTCCGTTTCCCATCCCATGCTCTCGGCAAAGGCCTCGGCGCTGGTAATCAGCGCGGCGCGGTTCTGGCGTATCAGTTCGATGCATCCCTCGGAATATTCGTCGCCGATGCGGCCCGGGAAGGCGAAGACGTCGCGGTGGTAGGCCTCGGCTATCTCGGCCGTGATGAGCGAACCGCCCTTGCGGGCACTCTCCACGACGATTGTGGCGTCGCTCATGCCGGCCACGATGCGGTTGCGCTGCACGAAGTTGCGCTTGTCGGCCGGCGTGCGGCTCATGAACTCCGTGAGCAGTCCGCCCTGTTCCAGCATGCGAATGGCGTCGGGCCGATGGTGCGTGGGATAAATCTGGTCGAGCCCGTGGGCCAGCACACCCACGGTGGGCAGCCCCTCCTGGAGCGCGGCGCGGTGGCAGTGAATGTCCACTCCGTAGGCCAGTCCGCTCACCACCAGCACGTCGGGGCAGAGCCGGCTCAGCTGGCCGACGAACTGCCGGCAGAGGTCTTTGCCATATTCGGTGATGCGGCGCGTGCCCACCATCGAGACGATGTGGAGCGCGTTCAGGTTGGCCGTGCCGCGATAGAAGAGCAGGATGGGCGCGTCGGGACATTCGCGCAGGCGGGCCGGATAGTCCTCGTCGTGGAGTCCCAGGCAGCGCACGTGGCCCTGCTCCATGAAGCGCATCTCCTCCTCGGCCCGCGGCAGCAGCGAGTCCATCGCCGAGAGGGCCTCCACCGTGCGGCGGTTGGCCTGGGGCAAGATGTCGCGAATGTCGCGCCGGTGCTCAAAGACGGCTGTGGCGCTGCCCAGCTCGCGCAGCAGGATGTGCTGGTTGAGCAGGCCGAGGCTGCTCACACGGGTGAGCGCCAGGGCATAGAGAGTCTCCTGTTCGGTCATTCGTCTTTCTCGAAATAAGGTTCAAGTGCTCCCTCCAGCTCGCGGCACTCCTGCAGGCGGCCGTTGACGAGGCAGACCGTGTCCACCCGTCCGCGGGCCGCGAGCTTCAGGTCGGGCAGACGCCGGATGTCCTGCAGGAAGACGTAGCGCACACCCTCCTTCAGGATTCGCAGCTGGCACGTGAACTCGTCGCGGCTGCGCAGCGGCGTCTTATAGTCGACGGCGATGCGGGCCACCACGGGCACGATGCCCTGGCGGTTCATCTCGGCAAAGCTCAGTCCGGTGCTGAGCAGGAATTCGTGGCGTGCATGCTCCATGTAGTGCAGATAGTTGGCATTGTTGACGATGCCCTCCAGGTCGCATTCATAGTCGCGCACCTTCATTTTGAGTTCGAAGACAGGTTCTTTCATCGGGTTCTCTCTGAATTGTTTCGTATGTAGGCGGGCCGCAGACGGCACGTTATCTCGGTCGTTACACCGTGGCGTAATCTTTTTACACCGTGATGTAATCGTATTACACCGTGGTGTAAAAACCGTGTAAAACGTGTTGCCGGTGCTCATTTGCTTTTCAGATACTCGTAGCCGAAGCGGCAGCGCAGGCAGTCGAGGCGGTCGCAGTAGTCGCGCTTCAGCTGTATGAGTGCCTGGCTGTCGGCGGCGCTCTTCACGGCGAGCCCGCACTGGCGCCACTGGCGTATGATGTAGTTGTTCTCGGCCGGCAGCTGCCCGAGCAGGCCGATGGCGCGCTCGCAGCAGGCCTCGTCGTGGTGGCTCATGCCATAGGCGTAGAGCAGCGGCACGACGGTGTTGATGACAATCAGGCGGCAGCTGGCAGCCGAGAGTCCGCTCGGGGCGAGCTCGTCGTGGAGCGACTCGGCGTCGGTCGTCTCCAGCAGGTGGCTCATCTGCCCGCGTCCCTCGTGGAAGAGGCGGGCCAGCTGGAGCAGCCGCATGTGGGGAAAGTTCTGGGGCCGTGTGCGCAGGTAGCGCCACTCGTGGCTCTCCATCGGATCGGCCAGGCTGAACTTGTGGCGGAGGAACTGGTATTCGGCCTGCATGCGGTCGGTCTCGGCATCGCCGCGCAGGGGGCGCAGCTGCTCGATGAGGCCTGCCTGGCCCAGGAAGAAGGCCTCCACGCGGAAGAGGTCGTCGCGCCCCTTGCCGGCGGCCGACAGCGGGATGCGCTGTGCCCAGCGCTCGAAGGCGTCGCCGTTGAGCCCGAAGCCGAAGTTGCGCGCCAGCGTGACAAAGGTGGCCTGCTCCCAGTCGCCCTGTGTGCCCTTGACGCGCTCCGTCACGCGGCGGCTGCGCTCCTCGAGCCGCTCCACCAGCAGCGCGTCCATCCAAGCGTGCACCTTCATCGGCGCCAGCGACGGTATGATCCGGTGGCAGCGAGGATAGTCGTCGGTCTGGCAGAGCTCGGCGTAGTGGAGAACGAGCGGGGCAGGAATGTCGAGCACGAGCTGTGCGGGGTGCTTGCCGTCGTGTGTCTCCACCTCGCAGTCGGCCACGCTCACCACGTGCAGGATGGTGTTGTCGTAGGCCGCGTCCTCGTGGTGCCCGTGGCGATACCAATCGCTCGAGCGCAGATGAATCTCCACGTTGCCGGCCCAGACGACGTCGCCCACACGCACCTTGGCGTTGAAGAAGTCGGGACCCTGGTCCGAGTTGTGTATGCCGGGGTCGATGATTTCCAGCGGCTGGCCGTCGGTCGTCAGCAGAGCCTTGAGGGGCAGAATGCGGTGTTTCCAGACGTAGTGGAGCAGTTTTTCCATGCCTTTTTCGCGCGGGTTTAACATAAATTAGGGGCAAATGTAGCGAATTCTGCCTGAAAAGCCGTATTTTTGCACGGAAAAAGTTCCCAACGAGATGAAATTTGCACTCATAGGCTATGGCAAGATGGGCCATATGATCGAGGAGATTGCCCTCCAGCGCGGACACGAGATTGTCTGCATCATCGACGTCGACAACCGGCAGGACTTCGACAGTCCCGCCTTCCTCCAGGCCGACGTGGCCATCGAATTCACGGCGCCGCAGGAGGCCTACGGGAACTTCCTACGTGCCTTTGCCCATCGTGTGAAGGTGGTCAGCGGCAGCACGGGATGGATTGCCGAGCACGGTGCCGACGTGGAGCGCATGTGCCGCGAGGAGGGACAGACGCTCTTCTGGAGCAGCAACTTCAGCCTGGGCGTAACCATCTTCCGTGCCGTGAACCGCCATCTGGCCCGCATCATGAACCGCTTTGGCGACTACACGCCCCGCCTCGAGGAGACCCACCACATTCACAAACTGGACCATCCCAGCGGCACCGGCATCACGCTGGCCGAGGAGCTGGTCTCCGAGGTGGACCGCCTCGCCGGATGGCAGTTCTGCCAGCTCACCCAGCCCGACGGCACGGTGGAGGGCACCGACGAGTGTCCGGCCGACAAGCTGCGCGTAGACAGCAAGCGCTGCGGCGAGGTGCCCGGCATACACACCGTCACGTGGGACAGCCCGGCCGACAGCATCACCATCACCCACGATGCCCACAACCGGCGCGGCTTCGCGTTGGGTGCCGTGCTGGCAGCCGAGTACACGGCCACCCACAGCGGGCTGCTCACGATGAACGACCTCTTCCAATTTTAGACCCTAAACGATTATGAAGAAAAAAAGATACCAACCCACAACCCGAGACTGGCTGAAAGCCCTCGTGGCCATCGTCCTGTTCATCGCTTTCCTCGTGTGGATTCGCTCCTGGTGGGGCGTCGTCGCCATCCCGTTCATCTTCGATGCCTACGTCACACGGCTCATCCCCTGGACGTGGTGGAAGGATGCCGAAAGCCCCGTGGTGCGCACGGTGATGAGCTGGGTAGACGCCATCGTCTTTGCCCTGGTGGCCGTCTATTTCGTGAACATCTATTTCTTCCAGAACTACACCATCCCCTCGAGTTCGCTCGAGAAGAGCCTGCTCGTGGGCGACTATCTCTACGTGAGCAAGATGAGCTACGGGCCCCGCGTGCCCCAGACGCCGCTCCACATGCCCCTCTGCCAGCACACGCTGCCCTGGGGCGGCAAGAGCTACATCGAATGGCCCAAGTGGGACTACAAGCGCGTCTCACCCAAGCCCGTGCAGCTGAACGACATCGTGGTCTTCAACTATCCCGCCGGCGACACCATCCTCAGCAAGCCCCAATACCAGACCGATTACTATGCCTATTGCTACGACATCGGCCGGCAGTGCTATCGCCAGCAGACGGGCAGCCTGCCCCAGATGGACACGCTCTCGGCCCTCGTGCGCCGCAGGCTTTTCCAGCAGTACTATTCCATGGGGCGCCGATACCTGGAGCTCAGCCCCGACGAGTTCGGCAAGATTGACCATCGGCCCGTCGACCGCCGCGAGAACTACGTGAAGCGCTGCGTGGGCCTGCCGGGGCAGACGCTCGAGATTCGCAACCGCGTAATCTACCTCGACGGAGTGGAGAACCCCGACCCCGAGAACGTGCAGTATAACTACGAGGTGGACCTCCTCACAAGCTATCTGCCCGAGGACTTCACACACGAGCTCGGCATCAGCGGCGAAGACCTCGAGATGCTCTACCACAAAGGCATCATCCCGCTGACGAAGGCGGCCAAGGAGAAACTCGAGGCACGCCCCGACCTGGTGGCACGCATCTCGATTACCGAGGACAAGAGTGCCGACTATCTCTATCCTCTCAACGGCTTCACGGGCTGGACATGCGACAACTACGGCCCCATCTGGATTCCCAAGAAGGGCGAGAGCATCCATCTGACACTCGAAAACCTGCCCATCTACGAACGCCCCATCCAGGTCTACGAGGGCAACCAGCTGGAGGTGACCGCCGACGGGCGCATCCTCATCAATGGCGAGGAGACCGACTCCTACACCTTCCGCATGGACTACTACTGGATGCAGGGCGACAACCGCCACAACAGTGCCGACAGCCGTTTCTGGGGCTTCGTGCCCGAGGACCACATCGTGGGCAAGCCCATCATCATCTGGCTCAGCACCGACAAGGACCGCGGCTGGCTCAACGGCCACATCCGCTGGAAGCGTCTCTTCCGGTGGGTGAAGAACATCAAATAGGGGAGCGGTGAGCCGGCGTTTCTTCCATCTCGGCCTGCCCCTGCTGGCAGCCTTGCTGCTGGCCTTCCTGCTGCGAGTCTTCGTGGCCGACATCTTCACGGTCTCTCACGACTGCGGCGAGGCAACACTGCTGCGCGGCGACCGCGTGTGGGTCTCTCGTTGGAGCCACGGCCTGCGCCTTCCCCTGAGTCGGCTATGGGGCTGTCATCGCCTGGGCGGAAGCCTTCCCAAGCGTGGCGATTGGATGGTCTTCAACAGTCCCGAAGTGGAGGCCCGCGCGCTGCCCGACACCAGTCGGCTCTGCATAGGCCGCGTGCTGGCCGGCCCTGGCGACACCATCTGGCTGGGCAACCGGGGGCGTGTGAGTCCCGTGCGCAACTATGCCGAAGGTTGCATCTGGCCCGTAGTCGTTCCCGGCCGCAATTCCTACATCCGCCTCAAACCCTGGAACCGCAAGCTCTACGAGCGCACGCTCAACCGCTTTGAGACACCGCTCGACACGTCGGCCTACACCGAAATTTTCCCATTTCATCGGGATTATTTCTGGATAGCCACGGGTCACGGCCAGCCGATGAACGACAGCCGTCGCTACGGTCTCGTGCCCATGGAGCACATGGTGGGGCGTGCCTCGTTCGTCGTCTATTCGGCCGAAGGGCTGCGCCACATTCGCTGGAAACGCTTCTTCACCCCCGTGGACAGGAAACCATGACGTCCCTCACGCTTCCTTCCTTCTATCTGCCCCCCGTGTCGTATTTCAGGCAGCTGGCCCCTGCCGGCGAGGTCTGCATCGAGGTGAACGACCACTACACGAAGCAGACGCTGCGCAACCGTTGCTGGATTGACAGTCCTGCGGGCCCTCTCGCGCTCACCATCCCGGTGGTTCATGCCGAGGGAAAGATGCTCATGTGCGACGTTCGCATCAGCGACCACGGCAACTGGCGTCGTCAGCACTGGAACGCGCTCCTGAGCAGCTACGGCCAGTCGCCCTTCTTCGAGTTCCTAGCCGACGACTTTGCCCCCTTCTACGAGCGGCGGTGGACGTTTCTGGCCGATTTCAACGAAGACCTGCTCCGTCTTGTGCTGCACCTGCTCGAGCTCGCCCCCTCGCTCTCCCGCACCACGACCTTTACTGACCCCTCCTTCCAGCCCGACCCCTCCGGTGCCAAGCCCTATTACCAGATGTTCAGCCACCGCCACGGCTTTCTGCCCGACCTGAGCATCGTGGACCTCCTCTTCAACATGGGCAACGAATCCATCCTCTGCCTATGAAACTCCACCCCCTGCCCTGCTCGGTGAGCGATGTTGCCGCGCCCCCGCGCTTCACCTATCCTTTCTGCTACGAGCCCCATCCGCTCTGCGTGGCCGCTGCCGCCGAGGTGCAGGCCTATCTGACGACGCAGCCGCAGTGGGCCGATGAACTTGCCCAGGGCAAAATGATGGGCGTGCTGGTGGTGGAACATGGGGGTGAGCGAGCCTTCCTGGCTGCTTTCTCGGGCACGCTTGGCGGGCAGACGCAGCAGCCCTATTTCGTGCCGCCCGTCTTCGACTTGATGGCGCCCGGCAGCTATTTCGCGAGCGAAGAAAAGGCCATTTCATCGATAAACCGACTGCTTGACCGCCTGCGAGGCACCGATGCGCGTGCCGTCGCAGCACTCGAGCAGGAGCGGCGCCGTCGCAGCCGTGCCCTGCAGGACTGGCTCTTCGGCCAATACACGTTTCTCAACGCCCGCGGCGAGGCGAAAGGCCTTGCCGATATCTTCTCGCCCGCTACGCCGCCTTCGGGTGCTGGCGACTGCTGTGCGCCCAAACTCCTCCAGTATGCCTTCCGTCGTGCGTTGCGTCCCCTCTGCATGGCCGAGTTCTGGATGGGCCGTTCGCCGCGCGACGAGCTGCGCCTCCCTGGTCATTACTATCCCGCCTGCCGCAGCAAGTGCCTGCCCATCCTGAGCCACATGCTGCAGGGCCTGGCCGTCGACGAGAACCCGCTTCTGCGCGGTCACGAAGCGTTGGCGGCCCAGCTGCGCGTGCTCTTCGAGGGCGACGACATGGTGGTGGTGAGCAAGCCCGCGGGCATGCTCTCCGTGCCTGGCAAGGACGACCTGCCAAGCGTCTTTTCTTCGATGAAATCGCGGTTTTCTGAGGCCACGGGACCTCTGATAGTCCATCGGCTCGACATGGACACGAGCGGGTTGATGGTGTTGGCGCTCAACGAGGAACGCTATCACCAGCTGCAGGAACTCTTCTTGCATCATCGGGTGGAGAAGACCTACGTGGCCCTGCTCGAGCGCCCCATGCCCCTCGGCCAGGAGGGCGAGATACGCCTGCCGCTGCGACCCGACATCGACGACCGTCCGCGCCAGATGGTCGACCCCGTTCACGGGCGAACGGCTGTGACTCGCTACCGGGTGGTGGGCAATCGCGACGGCCATGCCCTCGTGGAGCTCCGTCCGCTCACGGGCCGCACACACCAGCTCCGTGTCCACTGCGCCCATCCTTGCGGGCTCGGCAATCCCATCGTGGGCGACCGCCTTTATGGCACCGCCGGCCCGCGTCTGATGCTCCATGCCCGGCGGCTCAGCTTCGAGAGTTACGAGTCCGTCCTCGATATACATTCCCTGCTGGGGCTGCTTCGCGAGGCGACGGCCTTGCAGGTCGTAGAGCGCCTTGCCTGGTTGGTCTGAGTGTGCCTGCTGAATGCTGGCCGGATTAAACCTCCACGGTGCGGAATAGATGGATTCGTTGGCCCCATAGAGCTGGCTGAAATAGGTGAGGCTGGCAAACTTGTCGGCATCCGAGGAGGGCGGATTCAGGTAGTAGGCATACGTTCCGGGAGAGTTCGTGCAACCGATTCCCTCGATGAGCACGAGCCCGTTGTTCAGCTTGAGCATCCGGCGCGGTTCCATATCCTCCAGGCGGATGACCTCTTTTTCCTGAACCTTGATGCCGCAGGGGAACGCATCGCCCACCTCCATGTTGAAGTCATAGAGCACCACTTCTCCGTCTGGCGTCGTCTCGTAGGGTATGTTCTCCGCGTCGCCTCCCATGGCAGCGAGGTGCTGCTTATACTCCGCCAGGTTTGCGAACACGCGTCCCCCGGCTTCCCGTACGTTTATCGGATAGCCCTTGGTGGCTTTGTAGGGTTTTAGCGTGTAGAAATCGCTTTGCTCTTTGGCTGTCTTGTCGCAATAGAGGTTGATGTTCTCGGTCTCGCCGAACACGTCGTTCCCTTCTTGGCGCCAGTTGCTCACTTCTACGTAGTTCCACATGTCATAGCGCATGGAATCGTCTCCAAAGATTTTCGCTTGGCCTTTGCAGCACGAGAGGAATTTCGTCTGTTCCTGCGCAAACGGAGCATAGGCGGGCTGATAAAGCAGGCCGTCGGCACTGCCAATGCCTTCAATCCAAACGATGTCGCCCTTATGATACGTTACTCCCTCGACCGAAAAATGCATTCTGGCATAGGCCTTGCCGCTACTGCGCAGCGTATCTCGTTCCACGAGGCACAGATTTTCGTCCCAGGCGCTTTGTATCGTTTCGCCCACGCCGAGGCCGTAATCGTAGACGAGGCTCCAGGCTGCCTCCTCCTGTTTATACACCTTTCGGCCTTCTTCGCGCAGGATGCAGAAGAGGCTTGCGCCGCTCTCGTCCTCGTGCATAATCTTCTTGCACTGACGCCCGTCCACCAGCGTGTCTCCGGCCACCCACAGACGGTAATACGAGTCCGGGGTCTGCGACATGAAATTATGGGAGCGGTAAATCCATTCCTTCCCATCCTCGAGCAAGGGGGCATAGGCATTTTGTGCGCAGACGGAAAGATGCGCCTGCAGCAGCAGTACACTGATTGCTAAAGTAGTCTTGTTTTTCATACTTTGTGAGTTTTTGAGTTGATGATTCTTTTTTTTCTGCCCATTTTTTGAAGGGGGGGCAAACCTTTTTCGGAGGGCAAGCCCTGTTATAATACGTCTTGTAAAAATCGTTAATCCGCTGAGACGTAGTACACAGGTTGCTTGCCCTGATAGATTTTCACATCGTCGAGCATCTTTATGCCTCGGGGCAGCACGATGGCGCGCAGCTGGTTGCACCCATAGAACATGTCGGCCGAGAAACGCCCCTTGCTCAGGAAGGCATACCACACGTAGCGCCCGTCCTCCCATTTCACCCTGTGGCTCTTCAGCCTCAGCATGTTGAAGGAGCGCAACTTTCGGCGCTCTGCCCATGTGGAGTTCTTGGTGAAGTCCACGTACAGGCGTTTGATTGCTACTTCCGCAAACGGCACACTGTCTTGCTCACTCCCGGGGGAGGCAATCGTGTATAAGGCCCTGTAATAAGCGATGTGCTCGTTTACAAGGAAACGCTTCCTGCTTCCTCCCAACCCTCCGTCAGCTTTCGTTTCAATGTAATAATCTAACTGGTTCCCGAGGTTATATGAGCAGTTGAATTCGGGAACGGATGTACCCCTGAAGCCTTCCTCCTTCATGTCCAAGACCAGAAAAGGCGTCTTGTCGTTCTGGAATTTAGCATCCAGAAGGTTCAGCACACGCAGGGATTGCGTCCCCATGCGGCGCAGCAACTGGATGTCGGCACTGTTCAGCGGGCCTATGACGGTCAGGCTCCTGCAGGTGTCCTGCTGGATGGGGCTAAGCATGCTCTCCAGTTGCCCTGCTTTCTTCACGGTCACGGTAATCTTGGCTTGCATCGTGGCTGAGAATGCAACCAGAGCGAGTAATAATATCCAGTGTTTCATAGTGCTATGCTTTTTTGCCTGTGGCAAAGATAGGGTTTTATTTTCACACACGCAAATTTCGGTTCCTGGTTCAGCGAACATTCTTCATATATGGTTAGTTTCTTGGGTTCCGCGGCAAAGGTACGACAAAAACAAAAAATCCCGCAAATAAATTATTCGACAAAATTC
>CAMJRQ010000001.1 GCA_946408305.1 uncultured Prevotellaceae bacterium | reverse complement strand
CGACCAGCATGTAGCGCAGTCTGTAGCTGGTCGACCCTTCCAGGGTCGCTTTCATTTTGGGACAGTTTTTCCGTGGGTGCTCGCAAGCGAGCACCCACGGTTACTGAAAGGTAGACCGCCTCCAGCGGTCTTTCGCAGATAAGCCTCCCCCTTTGCTGTTGAATTTACTGGAAGAGCCCCTCGGAGTGTTCGTGCCGGAAGCTCCGAGACGGAGCCTGGTGCGAACCGCCCAGCTCTTCTTCTTCCTCCACCACGTAGCCTCTGACGGAATAGCTGGCAGAGAGCAGGAGCGAAGCGTGCGGCTGGAGAGCGATTGTCTCGCAGCCGGGCGAGATATATGTCTTTTTCATTCTTTATTGATTATCGCGGAACCCAAATTGATGTTTATCGGATACTCGTGGCCGGCCTTCCATATTCCGCCGAGACTGAATGTGTGCTGCTTCTCGACGCCGTCCACTCGGAAATCGACCGAGAGTTCGATTCCCTCCTTCGACTGCGGGATGAGGAAGAGATACTGGCAGGGAAGGGGCTGCTTCTCGGTGGAAAGCCTGATGGGGCTGTCGTCGGTGAGCTGATAGGTCTGGGGCACGGAGAGGTTCTGCCAGGTGGAGTCGGCATAGTGATATTCGCCGCGGCTCAGCACGCCCTTGAGCTCCACATGGGTGACGGTGACCACCTTCTCGCCTACCTCGGCATGCTTCTGGATGGTGAAGCGGACGGCAGCGCAGGCGTGGACGAATTCGAGCGAGACGATGCCGCGATGGTCGCTGTAGGCCACGGTGTCGGCCGCCACGAGCAGGTCGTGCTGCGCAAAGGCATCGGTACCGGTGTTGAACGAGACGTAGGGGTAGGTATAAGCCTCGCTGTTGCTCCAGTTGAGCTCTCCGCCGTCGTAGGCATAGAACCCAATCTTCTCATTGTTTTCGGGCTCCGAGGGCCAGGTCTTGGTGTTCCATTCGCCGCCGGTCTTGAGGAAGTCGTACTGGTTGTCCTTATAGTTCATCGAGAAGGCGGAGAGGGCCTCGGCGGTGGTGGCTGCGGCGGTGCGCGTGGCTTTCTCAGACACGTGTATGGAGAGCGTGCGCTGCTGGGGAGCCGGCTCGTCGTTGGTGGAGCAGGCGGCAAGGCCGAAGGCGGCGAGCAGGAGGAGGAATGGCTTTTTCATGTGTTTTTTATCTGTTCAGAAGGTTACGCGGAGTGTTTGCAGCTCGTCGTCGAGGACGAAGCTCTCATCCAGGATGTAAATGCTCTGCTTCTCGACACTGTAGTAGCGCAGCTGGGCCTGCTCGCTTTCGGAGGCTCGGTAGATGATACCGCGCCAGCCGTCGTAGGCCTCCGGCATTTGGCTGCAGATGCCCCGGCACTCGTCGCCCACGAAGACGGCCATCTCATCGTCGTCGGAAAGGGTGAAAGGGATGTTGTCGGGGAGGAGGACCGAGAATTCGGTGAAGAACGGATATTTGGTGCTTATCCCGGCAGGGGTCAGCACCATCTGGAAGTTGACATCGCCGGAGTCAATCACGTTGTTCGGAGTGAAGGGCGGCATGTTCGGGTCTGTGAAGAGCTGGCCGGCACCGGAGCTGTAGTAGTGCAGTTCCATGGGTTGCCCAGCCTCCTCGCTGGTTCCCTTTACGTGGACAAGGAAGATGACGTCGCCGTCCCTGACGATGTTGCGATAGCTGAGGCCGCGACATTCGCCGCCGATGAACATGGCCATCTGGTCGGCATTGGTGCTGTAGGAAGCGAGGTCGCTGTTGAGCTCGACCAACATGTTCATACTGCACTCAAACCGCGTGGGGTCGGGCTCCTGCCATTCGGGGACGGGACTGTTCCACGTCCAGTCTACCGCCCATTTGGGGGCTGGCTGAACGGGTGTTACGGTGAAATTGCCTCCACCCTGCGGTTCGTCATTGTCGTCTGACGAGCAGCCCCACGCCATGAGAAGGGCTGCCGTCAGCACTGCATATAATCTTCGATTCATAATTCAGTTTTGTATGTGTTACGTTTGTCTTACTTTATCACGATTTTCTTGCCATTGAGAATGTAGACGCCCGACTGGCGCGGACGCTTGTCGAGCTTGATGCCCGAGAGGGTGTACCATCCGTCGCCCGGCAGCTGGTCGGCGCCGACGAAGGAGATGCTCGTGGGCTCGTTGGGCGAGCCTACGCAGGCATCCGTCTCGTAGTCCATCGCCTCGGCAGCGGTGGCAATGATGTTGCCGTTGCGCTCCACGGCAAAGGTGAGCGGAGCCTTCTGGTCGCCCGAGATGGTGAGATAGAGCGGCTCGTCGGGCTCGGTGACAAGGGCCTGGCCGCGCAGCTCGGCTCCTGCGAAGGCCATCAGCAGGTCGCCCTCCTCGAGTTCGAGGCCCAGGGCTTGGGCCGTCAGCGTCATGTTGGCGGCATAGGGGGCCACGAACTGCGTCGTGCCGGAACCAGCATCGTCGAATAATGTGGCATTGGCATCGAAGTAGGGATAGGTGAACTTGGCCTCGGTCTTCTGCTTGCGATAGAGCATGTATCCCTCGCCGGGCTTCATGTATATCAGGTTGCCCTTCCATTGGCGGGAACCGTTGGCCCCGACGGTGAACATGGCAAACTCGGTCTTGCTCTTCACCACGTCGCCGTCCTCGGCATAGTCGAGATAGTCGGCCAGGGCCGTAGCCACAGGCAGATTGACCAGGGGGGTGTATCCGATGCTGTTCCATCCCGGTTTCACGGCGATGGTGCGGTCGTTCCGGCCCGTGATGGCATTACCGATGAGCTCCATGATGGTGAAGCTTCCCACCTTGACGCGATAGCTCTTGCTGACGCGCAAGCTCATATCCGACATCTTGGCGGTGCCCTTGTTTGAGATCCACTGTCCGTCGAGCCGCAGGAGCGAGAGGTTGCTGTTCTCGTCGGTGAACATGTCGCCGTCGCTCCAGCTGAACTGTTTCAGCCAGCTCTCAATGTCGCGGTAGCTCTCGTTGAGGACATTGAGCGACATCCAGTTCCATCCGGGCTCCAGTGTGAGCGTCTGGATGTAGAGGTCGCCGGCCCTCAGCACGATGGGCTCCTGGGGCGAGCCTACGAACGACTCGGGCTTGAAGCTGATGTTCTGCGAGGGGGAGAGCACCATGGTCTTGCCCGTCTCGGCATGCCAGAGCTGGAAGGTGAGAGGCTTCGACGCGGTCTGGTTGCTGAAGACGGTCAGATAGACGAGGCTCTCGGACGAGGCGGCGTCGTAGCGGACGTTGCCCACGCCCAGGCAGTTACCCTGATTGTCGAACACGCCCACCTGGTCGTGCGAGTCGGTGACGATGTCGTCGCCTATCTGCACACGTCCCACGATGCTCATCGAGTATTGCTGCATCGATGGATTGATGAACCAACCGGGGTTCACGCCTTCCACGGTGATGTTGAGCGTCAGCGGCTCGGAGAGCCCGTTCTCTTCGGTCAGATAGATAATCTGGTCGTAGGTGCCCACATTGGTTTCCTTGGCGACGCAGAAGGTGAGCGTCTGCTCGCTCTTGGGCTCGATGACACCGGTCTGTGAGTCGACGCTGAGCCACTTCGGCATGTTGTCAATCGTGTAGGTGTGGGGGGCGCCGCTGTTGTTGACGATGTTGATGTCGAAATTGAAGTCGTAGTTCTGCAGCACGCCGACCGAGCGCTTGTAGGCCTTCTGTCCCCACCGCAGCGGGTTGCGGTCGACGAAGACCGAGACGGTGGCGGGCGACTCCATGAAGTTGCCGTTCATGTCGGGGATGTCGGCCACGGTGACATACATGCGGCGCTTGTTGATGCGGCTATCCAGCTCGTCCAGGTTCACCAGCAGCTGGTGGTCGCGGCCCACGAAGCTGAAGTTCAGGTTGCGCAACTCCTCGTAGGCCTGCACCGGGGCTCCGATGCTCCGGTCGATGTGCTCCAGGATGCTGCTCACGGGGTTCTCGAAGACGCTGTCGGCTTCCTCGCTGGGCTGTCCGTCGGGGCCCAGCTTCACCACCTGGTTGAACGCATAGGGGTGCAGGACGAGGTCACCGTTCTTCTGCCGCTCCTGGCGGTTGAAGTCGAGATAGGTGACCAGACCCTTCTCGGCGCCGCCCAGTGCCTTGACACTGTATCGTTCGATGAGCGAGACCGGCAGTGCTTGCTTGAAGAGCGTCAGGCCGTCGATGTAGCCCGTGAGGGGATACTGCTGGTGGACGACGTCGTTCTGGGCGCCTTCCTCCTGCCATACCATGTTGCCCAGGTAGAAGTTGCCCACCATTCCGCCCAGGCTGTCGGTGGCGAACTGAGCCTTCAGCGCGTTGTCCACGTAGATGTTGGCCACCTGGTGGGAACGGTTGACGGTCATGGCGTAGTGGTGCCAGGTGTCGTCGCTGAAGTCATTGCCGAGGGCATATTCGCGGCCGTTGCTGCGATACTTGAGCGTCGGGCCTTCGAAACCGATGAAGAACTTGTCCTGTGCCCCGACGTCGGTGGCGCGGCCCGAGCCGTTGCTCAGCAGGGCACCCCGGCCGTCGTTGTCGGTCTTGAACCAGAACATCAGTGTGTAGTCCTGCTCGGCTGTGCGCTGCATGAAGGCAGGCTTCAGCTGCAGGCCCTTGACGTCGCGCTGTTCCAACTTGTCGAGGTACAGCGACATGCCTCTGGGCAGTGCCCAGGATGCACCTGTCAGTTTCAAATGGGCGCCCTGTGCCTGGTCGGCAGCATAGTCTCCGCGGCCCTCGTTCATGGGGTAGTAGTCGGTGAGTCCCATCTCGTAGCCCGTCAGCATCTGGTTGCCGTAGTTGTTCAGCTGGATGAGGTCCATGGCGCGGTTCCAGACGCGGGCTTGCAGCATGCGACCCTCGTAGCAGGTGCGCTTGTTGGCGTCGGTCTGGTTGGTGGCACCGAAGATGAGCGAGCCATAGCCGCTGTAGGTGACGCTGTCGAGCGTGGCATCGAGGTCGTTGCTGTAGAGCGAGATGCGCTGATGCTCGTTGTCGACCACGAGTGCCACTCGCTGGAAGATTCCTTCCTCGATGGGCGTCTTCGACTCGAGCTCCACCTCGTCCACCACGGCGCGCAGGCAGAAGTCCTTGGTGAGCCACAGCTGCAGCTGCTTGCCGTCGCGGCCGTGGGAGAAGATGGGCATGTCGCGCCCCGTCTTCACGGGCTTCACCATCACCTCGACGGTTACGCTCTTGTCGGCAAAGTTGCGGCGTGCCTCGCTCTCGGCATAGCTCTTTGTGCCGCTGAAGAGCAGCGAGGGTTCCTCCTGGATGCTGGTCTCGTTAGTCTCGCCCTTCACCTCGAAGTTGGTGGTGGCCTGCAGGTAGTTATGCTCGATGGCCTCGGAGAAGTTGAAGACGATGTTGTCGCCGACGCCCAGGATGCCGTCCTTGGGTTCGGGCGTGCCGAAGAGCTTGGGCCGGCGCGTGTCCTTCACGCCGCTGAGCACCCTCGAGCTGTTGGTCAGGAAACCGTTCCCGTTGCGGCAGAAGAGCACGGCCCGCAGGTCGTAGGCCTTCTCCATCTCGATGCCTTCGCCGAAGAAATTTGTAATGATATTGCCGTTCTCGGGAATCATTTCCTTCGTGCCGGCAGCAGTGCGATAAATGGTGGAGTCGGCATAGTAGCCGCAGAGGTTGGTCCAGTAGTCATCGCCGCGGGTGCTCTCCTTGTATTGGAACTCGATGTGGTCGAAGTTCTTCTGGTTCTTGTTGAAGCCGCTGATGACGACGGGCATGTACCATCCATACCGGCTGTCGTAGGGGGCGTCGGTGTTCATAATCCACTTGTCGCCCGGCATGGAGATGTCCACGGCGCCTGCCGTCTGCAGGAAATGTACGGAGAACTGCACCTCCTGAAGCGTCTTGATGTCGTTGAGCGAGCGCAGCCGCAGGCGCAGGTCTTCGTAGTCGAAGTCTTCGCTGGCATAGACCTCGAGTGTCTTCTCGGTCACCTTTCCGGGAACGATTTCCATCGTGCGCGGATTGCCCGAGAGCGGCATGCCGTCCACCATCAGTTTGGCTCCCTTAGGGTTGGAGTTCTCCACCTGGAAGAGCTCGAAGTAGTGGTAGGCTGCCTCGGGCTGTTCGCTCTCGTTGGCCAGATAGAGCTTGAAGCGTGCGGGTTCGCCGAAGGGCACTCCGCTCAGGCTTTGGCGGTCCATCTTGATGACGGGGTTCTCCACCTTCTTCGTCCGTTCGTCGAGCAGAGTGCCTGCGTTGTAGAACTCGGTGACGCGCTCTCCTTCCCAAGGCCGTAGCGTGGCACCGCCGCGGGTGCGATAGACAAAGCTGCGGGCATAGCGCAGGTCCGACTCCTGGAGCTTGCCCAGCTGGGGCAGGGTGCCTCCGTGGAGCACCTCTTTGCTCACATCCTCAGCCAGTGCGTTGAAGTTCTGGTTCGAGAAGACGTCATACTTGCCGTCGGTCGTCGATACGTTGTCCACCGAGGTCTTCACGCGGTAGAGGTCGAAGACGAGGTGGCTCTTGCGGTCCATGCCGATGGAGAAGCTCTCCTTGCGGTTGTATTTCTTGCTTTCGCTGTAGGGGTCGACTATGTTGTATTCGAGCACGGGGCCTAAGGTCACTCCGAACTTGTAGCCGGGCATTTCCACGCCAAAGTGCGGCAGGTTGTTTTGTTTCTCCGTGTGAGACTTCTTACTCTGGTTGAAGATGTTGGCCAGCGAGCCGAGCACCGAAGAGGCAAGCTTGCCCACTCCGCCGCTCAGCGGGCTCTGCACCTCGCCGCTGGCGCTGTAGTCGCTTGAGAAATCCTCGCTGTAGCTCACGGGCGAGCCGCCGTCCACGTCGAAGGTTCTCACCAAATCCGTGGCCGAGACTTTCTCGTATTCGTTCTGCGCAATCATGGCTGCCCAGTAGAGCAGGCTCTGGGAGAACTCGGCCACCAGGTCTTCGTTGTTATCGTCGCCCTCGGGACGCACCACGAGGTAGTTGATGCCTTCCTCGGCCTGGTCCTTGGTGGTGTTGAAGTAATATTCCCAACTCGTTTCGCCCTCGACCACTTCCTTCGTGGTGTTGACCATGGCGAAGTTCTCGTCGTCGGGCTGGCGGAGGGCCAGGTATACGTTCTTCTGCGTGCTGTTGGCAATACTCTGGGCCTCCTTCTTCGTTCCGGTGAACAGGAGCGACCTGCACTGTTCCTTGAGTTCCGGCATCAGCTGGTTGACGATGTAGGATTGCGAGTGGACGAATGTGGAGTTCAGCTTCTGCTGGATGCCCACAATTTCGTCGCGCACCAGATGGACCACCTTTCCCTCGGCATCCGTTCCGCGGGCTATCTCCAGCGTGCGGCCGGCCTGGCGCATGCCCTCGAGCTGCACCCACATGTCGTCGGGTATGGCCCGTATGGCCACGGTGGGCTTCATCACGTAGCTGGTCTCGGCGCCGATGTAGACGTCGGCATCGGCTCCCACCATCGCGACGTTGCTGCTCGTCGAGATGTCCACGTTGTTGGTCATCGTGTAGGACCAGGCCTCCTTGCCCGTGCCCGTCCAGATGAGGTCCACGCTGACCGTAAACTCATTGCTGCTCGTCGAGATGGTGCCGAGGATGCTGCCCACGCCGACGGCCACCAGGCTGGTGAGCGAATGTCCGAAGTTGAGGTTGATGGACGTTCCGCCCTTGATGGACCACGTCATGTCGTGGGCATACTTCAGTGTGGAGCCCTTGCTGAGCTTGGCGCTCGAGGTTCCGCCTGGCGGGTCGCGCAGGATGTCGATGAGCTGAGGCTTGTTGATGGTGAGCAGGTCCTTGGCTCCGGGTATCACATACTGGTTCAGCACGAAGGCCTTCAGGGGCTTGGCCTCGTAGTAGGTGCCGTCCATGAGGAGTGTCATGGAGACGGTGCGCAGTGCGTCGTCGCCTGCCAGCATGTAGGGTATCTGCTTGGCCTGCAGGCGATAGGTTCCCTCGCCGTTGGCGTCGAGGCTCAGCGTGTCGCGGTGGGTGCTGCTCACCATGCCGTTCTGGATGGTGACGAAGCCACCCGAGAGGCGCACCACGTCGATGGTGTCGCTCTTCGTATTGTTGTTATAGTAGTATCGCTCGGTGGCCGAAATCTTGATGGGATAGCTGCGCTCGATGTTGAAGACGGGGTGGCCGAAGGTGTAGACGGCCACGAGCGAGTCGGCCTTGCCCTCGGGCCAGTTGGCCTTCCGCACGGGGTAGCAGAGGGGCACCTGCGACGTCTCGCCCATCAGGTTGCGGGCCTGATAGTAGCGTTCGCCCAGGTAGCTGAAGTTTTCGTAGCCCTTCTGCTCATAGTCGAGGATGACGGGCGAGTGATAGATGCGGTTATACTGGGCGTGATACTTGACGTCCACCTCCCTGACCGTCTTCTTCGTGACCGTGGTCCATTCGCCAGTCAGATGGTCGGTGTGTTCGGTGAGTGAGTCGCTCAGGTCGATGACGTCGCCCGTCTTGCCGTCCTGGAAGAGGGTGGAATAGCCCTGCGCCATGATTTGCTGAATCTTCCACTTCACGGGCGGCAGCCACACCTCGTATTCGCCGGTGTGCACGTCGGGATAGACCACCTTGCGGTTGAGCGTCGTGTGAACCTTGGTCTGATAGGTGTACTTGTCGTCGTGTGCCTTGTGGACGAAGACCTCGTCGCGCTCCTTCTTGTTGCGGTCCAGGATGTCCCAGACGAGTCGCGAGGCATTGTCGCCCTCCAGCGTGAAGACCATCTGCAGGTCGTCGCCCAGGTTGTTGCGCGAGAGCGAGTTGCCCAGCGGCAGCGCCTCCTGGTCGCGACCGCCGGCCACACGCCCGATGAGTCTCACCCGCGTGGTGTCGTTGAAGATGATGCCGGCCTTGTCGGTCGTGAAGGCGTATTCCGTCTGTGTGGTGTCCTCGTCTTCGTGGTAGAAGCCGTTCTGGTAGAAGCCGTGCCCGTCCTTCACGGCCTGGATGGAGTGCTTCGTGTCGGGGAGCATGCGGAAGGCGAACTTGCCTTCGTGGTCGCTCACGACGGGGCCGCTGGCCGTGTGTACCTCGCGACCGTCCACCAGGAATTTCACGCCCTGCACGGGGATGCTCGTGCCTTCATACTGCACGTAGCCCGAGAACTTCACGCTCTTTTCCATGACGAAGACCACGCCCGAGACCGAGTTGCCGCCCGGCTCGGTGCCCAGCTTTAGGGGCTGCGAGTCGCTGAAGCCGTTCAGTCGCGGCGCGATGGTGTAGGTGGTCTCTGTGTGGTTCACGTAGGGCAGGCCTTTCTTGCGGTAGAATCCGCTCTCGTCGGTGGTGGCCTCGCCTACGACGGTGCCGTCGGCGGCTGTGATGACGATTGTCTGGCCTGGAATGCCGGTGCCGTCGGGGAAGCGCAGATAGCCCTCCACCATGCCGGTGGGCTCGCAGAAGCCCTCGACGGGTTTGGTGTCTTCAAACTTCGTTCCCTCGCAGCTGTTCACTCCGCGCACGCGATAGATATAGGTATGTACGGGCGAGGTGGTCTTGTCCTCGTAGCTCATCTCGGTTATCTGGGTGGCGATGCAGACGGAGTCTTTCTCCAGCGCGTCGCGGCGCCACACCTCGTAGTAGTCCACGGGGTTGTCGTCCTTGTTCTTCCAGGAGAGCAGCACGGAGCTCTGCTGCTTCTCGGCCTTGAGCGAGCCGGTGTCGATGTGGCCCAGGTTCTCGTAGTAGAGCTTGGGGTTCGGGGTTCCCTCGACGGTCTTCTCGTGCCAGCCGACGGCGGTGAAGTTCTTTGTTTCTGCGGCGGGCACTCCGTCCTTCCAGCAGCCGTTCTGGGGCGGTGTGGCCGACTGTGTGCCCTGCTCCCAGGCGTATGCCTCTTTGTAGGTGCAATCTTGAATGATGCCCAAGTATTCATCCTTGCCTTCGCTGAGCATAAATGTCCGCGCGTTATTCGTCACGCCATCGACTCTGTACGATTTATTGGGGGCGAAATAATTGTTCGCCAGCATGACGAAGGCATTCTTCCGGCGGTAGCCCACAAAGCCGCTCTGGGCGGTGGCGTAGCCGTAGGTCATTCCTTTGTATTGGAAGCATCCCTGGAAGAGCGAATTGGAGATGTAGAGGTTCGAATTTTCACTCACATCCGCCACCATACCACCGTTCATTACTGAGCCGACGTAGTTAGAGTTGATGGTCATGTGCGTGCGGCAGTTCTCAATCCATACGTTGCCGCCCACCACGTGGCCCACGATGCCGCCCACATACAGGAATCCGCTGTAAATTTCGCCATCGGTGGTCAGGTTGGCTATGACGGCTCCGTCGCCCACGTGGCGGAAGGGGCCGGCGTAGTTTGAGTTCATCATGTAGCCCACGGTGATGGTGTGTCCGTTGCCGTTGAAGTTGCCTTGATAAGCCTTTCCGGCATCGGCCGATACCGTCACCGAGTTGGCCGCGATGTCGGCTGTCAGGATGGCGTTGAGCTTCGTCTCGCCGGCCATCACGCGGTTCATGAAGGCCACGTAGTCGTCCCTGCTGCCGATGACGACGAAGATGTGGCCCGTTCCGGCGCCGATGGGCGACTGCTGGGCATCCACGCGGATGTCTACGCGGTAGTTCACACACGAGCGGCGGAGCGTCACCTCCTTCTGTCCCTTCAGAATTTCGGCGCGCGAGAGTTCCTCAGTCGTCACTCCCACCTCGCGTCCGTCGCGAGCGAACATGTGCACCTCGAGGCTCATCCGTGCGCGGTCGTCCCAGACGTAGGTGAAGTCCTCGCCGGTCTCGCACGTCCATTTCACCAGCGCCTTGTGCGTCGTCTCGTCGGTCCAGGTGGTGGTGGGCTTCGTGGGTGTGAGCAGCGAGAGCGTGGAGAGCTGGGGCTGGACGTAGGCCACGGTGGGGTTCTTCTGGTTGCCCCAGAGTTCGTATGGCATGCCGCGCACCACGCGGTAGCGCACCAGCGGTATGCCTGCCACCGAGTCGATGAGCTCGGGGGTGAGCGAGGCGATGAGCGTCGAGTCGTGGAACGAATAGCTTGTGAGCTTGCTGTCGTACATCACCGAGCCGATGTCCTCGAAGTCATCCAGCTGCCCGGTGAGCGAGCGCTGCACGAGGAAGACGTCGCTGTCGAGCGCGTCGCGCTTGTCGTTGTCGGCCGTCTTCCACTCGAGCACCACGGTGCCCGGCGTGGCCGAGCCTCCCAGGCCGCTCACCATGTGGGCCGTGAGGTATCGCGGGTTGTGAATCAAGCCATCCTTCGCGTTGTCATATTTCAGCGTGAGGCTGCCGTTCAGCACGGTGGGCCATTCGGGGTTGGGCACATCGTTTTTCTGCACCTCGCCGCTCTTTATGTTGGCCGTCACCAGCAGGTTGGGGTGAGCCTCGGTGGAGGGCAGGCGTATGTAGCCCGCATAGGTGTTGGTGTCGAACGTGAGGCGTTCCATCTGCTTGAGGGTGCCCGTCGGGTCGGTATAGAAGACGTCCACCCAGTTTACGGGCCGGTTGCTGCTGAAGGGGATGAGCAGCAGGCCCTCGTCGCCGCTTTCCGTGCCCGGTATCATCTCGTGGAGCTCGAATCCGGCTTCCTCGAACTTCATCGTGCCGATGTCCTGCTTGTATTCCGTGGTGCTGCCGCCATCGTGCCACAAGGTGGCCTCCACGTAGAGCGTGAAGCTCTTTCCGGCGAAGCGTATGGGATAGTACCAGTCCAACTCGGCAAAGCCGTCCTCCTTGCCCATGCGCTTGGCTTCGTGGGCCACCTTGTTGCCGTCGATGAAGTTCAGCTGCGGGCTCCATTTGTTGTCGTTGGTCAGATAGAGGAGCGTCTCGTCGAAGAGCAGGTTCTGGTAGTCGGAGCGCACCTTGTCGCTCTCGCTGCTGTTTGTCTCGCCCACGAAGAAGATGGGTGTCTTGTTGCCGTCGGCGTCGCGCAGGCCGTAGGTGGCGGTGTGCAGCGTGCGATAGGGGCTGGCATTGGTGGTCATCAGCTTAAAGTGCAGGCAACCCTGCCCCTTCTCATACCAGGTGAAGGCCTGTGCCGGGCGGTCGAACATGCCGTCGTCGGCCCAGACGGCCTGAGCCAGACCAAGAAGCGTAAGCGTCAGGCACCACGCCATGCGACGCAAGAAATTCTCTTTCATAATATGGACACTTTTCGCGTAAATTAAGAAATTTTGCACAAATGTACGGATAAATTTTAAAAATCACCTAAAAGTGAAGTAAATAATTATCGCGAGGGGCAAAAGTTTCCCGTCGATGAGGCTTTCGGTCGGAAAGAGACCAAAAACGTGATTATTTCATTACATTTAAGCGTTTCCAGATTGGCGGAAAGTTCGACACGAGCCGAAACGGTGAAGTACCTCGGCCGACGCAACGTGTTCTTCCGACCGACGCAACACGTTGCGTTTGCCCCAAGAACGCGCTCTTTCGCAGAAAATCCCGGTTTCATCGAGAAAAACCGAAATTTGGGAGCATTGATTATCAAGAGGTTTTGATTTTTTAATTTTTAATTTTGAATTGCGGCGCACCGTGGCGCACCGAATCTCACCGTTTCTCACGCCGGTTTTCGGTGGGTAGGTTGACGGAGATTTTTTTGGAGTGGTAAGAAATGTTTATAATTTTGGAACGACAATTGAGACAATTTGGGAAATTTGGCTTATGTGAGGGCGTATTATTGATGTTCGATGAAAACGGCCTAAAAGACCAAGACCGCTAAAGGCGGTCTACTCTCAATAACCGTGGGTACTCGCTTGCGAGCACCCACGGAAAACTGCGACCTACAATATAAAAAGCGACCCTAAAGGGGTCGACCAGCAAGTAGCCAGGCTTGGTGCTGGTCGACCCCTTTAGGGTCGCTTTGGTGTGGTATGTTACTCATACCTGGGGTACGTGCCTGGGCACGTACCCCAGGTTATTGAAAGGTGGACGCCTCCAGCGTCCATTTACCTGCCCCTCGCTCCCCTCTCCTCGGAGAGGGGCTGGGGGTGAGGCTTCTACAGCCCCATCTTCAGCATGCTGAGGTCGGACTCCTCGCCCACCACCCAGAGTGTGTCGGCGGGTTGCAGCTGGCGGGCGGCCTGAGCCGTCTGCATCAGGCCGCGGCGGTCCTCGATGCCCACCACCATGCAGTGGTAGCGGTTGCGGATGTCGAGCTGGGCCAGCGTCTGGCCACACACGGGCGAGGCCTCGGAGAGCTTCATCTGCACGAGCGAGAGGCGGTGCTGGCGCTGCGAGGCCGATTCGGGCCGCAGAATGTCGGCCTTCATGCGCTGGCGGAAACTCTCGATGCTGGGGTCGTCGCCCACCACCTCGAGCGTGTCGGCCGCAAACACCTTGCTGCTGCCGCCAGGGATGTTGATGCGCTGATGGCCGCGCACGATGGCCACCACGTGTACATGGTCGGTGCGCCCTATGTGGAGCTGAGCCAACGTCTGGCCGCCCCAGGCCGTGTTGGGAGGCAGCGTGAGCGAGGCCAGGTGGAGGTCCTTGCCCTTCAGCTTGCGGCCATAGGCCGGACGCCCGTCGGCATTCAGTTCCTCGCGGCTGCGCAGGTTGAGGGTGAACGTGCGCTGCAGACGGATGCTGAGGTACTTCACACGCCGGCTGCGGATGATGAGCATGATGACGCCCATCGTGGCCACCGCCTGCCAGTACCACGCCAGGGGCGAGAGGTGGTTCAGTACGTAGAAGACAATCTGGAAGCCCAGGAGGAACTTCAGCAGGATGACGGCCCAGTAGAGTACGGCGTGGAACTTGCTGTAGCGACGGATGAAGACGGCTGCCGACGTGTGGTTGCGCTGCATGACGATGGGTCGCACCGACGGCGAGATGGCGCACAGCGTGACGAGTCCGCACACGACGGTGCCGGGCCAGTGCGTGAAGAGCTGGCGGCTCAGTGGCAGTAGCGACGAGAAGCTGATTCCGATGATGGCCACCGAGACGGTGAGCCAGGCTGCCGTCTGCGAGACGAGCATGCGCAGATACTGCCGCCAGGCCGAAGTGATTGTGTGGCGCTCACTCGCCCCGCTCGCCTTGTTGCCCATGAGGGCGGCTTGGCGCTTCTCGAGCACGGTGGAGAGGCGCTGCGGCAGGATGCGCTGCAGGCGCGCATAGGCTGGCTCAGCAGCATGTATCATGTAGGGGGTGAGAAACGTGGTGACGATGCTCACCGCCACCACCACGGGATAGAGAAACGAACTCGTCACCCCGAGCGACTGCCCCAGGGCGGCGATGATGAAGGCAAACTCGCCTATCTGGGCCATCGAGAAACCGCTCTGCATGGCCTCCTTCAGCGGATTGCCGGCTATCAGATAGCTCAGGCTGCCCAGCACCACCTGACCCACGATGACGGCCAGCGTGATGACCAGGATGGGCAACCAATACTCGGCCAGCACGGCGGGGTTTACCAACATGCCCACGGAGACGAAGAAGATGGCTCCGAAGAGGTCCTTGAGCGAGGCCACGGTGTGCTCCACACGCTCGGCCTCCACCGTCTCGGCCAAGATGCTGCCCATCATGAAGGCACCAAAGGCGGGGCTGTAGCCCACATACGAGGCTATCACCACGAGCAGGAAACACAGGCCGACGCTCACGATGAGCAGCGTCTCCGTGTTGATATACTCCTTGTTCTTGCGCAGGATGAGCGGCACCAGATAGATGCCCACCAAAAACCACAGGATGAGAAAGAAACCGAGCTGCACGAGGCTGCTGACGAGCTGCATCCCCTCGAACTTGTTGCTCACGGCCAGGGCGCTCAGCATGACCATGAGCAAGATGCCCATGATGTCCTCCAGAATGAGCACCGAGAGCACTCCCGAGGCGAACTTGCGCGTGCGCAGCCCCAGGTCGTCGAAAGCCTTGTAGATAATCGTGGTGGACGACATGGCCAACATTCCGCCCAGGAAGAGGCGGTCCATGTTGGACCATCCGAAGAGCATGCCCACCGTGTTGCCCACACTCATCATCGATACCATCACGGCCACGGCTGCCACGATGGGCTGCATACCCATCTTCACAATCTTCTTGAACGAGAACTCCAGCCCCAGCGAGAACATCAGGAAGATGACGCCAATCTGGCTCCAGTCGTTGATGCTGCTGTTGTCCGAGATGGAGGGCGTATAGGGCATGTAGGGCCCTGCCAGAAAGCCCGCCACGATGTAACCCAGCACGAGCGGCTGGCGCAGACGCTTGAAGACAATCGTCACCGCTCCGGCTATGATGAGGATGTAAGCCAGGTCGGTTATCAGGTGAGGCAGCTCTTCCATCCTACTTCTTTATGCGGGCACTTATCTCCAACATTTTCTTTATTGGCCGCACAGCTTTCTCGGCCACCTGGGAATCCACCTCGATGAAGGGCCACTCGTGCTTCAGGCAGTTGTAGAGTTTCGGGAGTGTGATGAGCTTCATGTAGTTGCACTCGTTGCAGGCACAGGTGCTGTCGTCGGGCGGAGCGGGCAGGAAGACCTTCTGCGGACAGGCCTGCTGCATTTTGTGCAGGATGCCGCTCTCGGTGGCTACGATGTACTCCTTGGCGTCGTCCTCCTGACTGAACTTGAGCAAAGCTGCCGTGGAGCCCACCTTGTCGGCTACCTTGACTACGGGACCTTTACATTCGGGATGAGCCAGCACCTTGGCTCCGGGATGCTCGCGCTTGAGTTGGAGAATCTTTTCGAGTGAGAACTTTTCGTGGACGTGGCAGGCTCCGTTCCAGAGCACCATCGAGCGGCCCGTGATGCTATTGATGTAATTGCCCAAGTTCTGGTCGGGGCCGAAGATGATTTTCTCGTCCTTTGGGAAACTCTCCACAATCTGGCGGGCATTGCTGCTGGTGACCACCACATCGGTGAGGGCCTTGATGGCAGCCGTGGTGTTAACGTAGCTGATGACAGTGTGGCCGGGATGAGCCTGAATGAAGGCTTCGAACTCGGGGGCCGGACAGCTCTCGGCCAACGAGCAAGTGGCGTTAAGGTCGGGCACGAGGACTTTCTTGCCGGGGCAGAGAATCTTGTTCGTCTCGCCCATGAAGTGCACGCCACACATGACGATGATGTCGGCATCGGTCTGCGCAGCTTGCTGGGCCAGCGCCAGGCTGTCGCCCACAAAGTCGGCTATGTCCTGCACGGCGCCCTCGGTATAGTAGTGGGCCATGATGACGGCATTCTTCTCGCGGCACATGCGGCGTATCTCCTCCTTCAGGTCGATTCCCTCGGGGATGGGCTCGTCGACGTAGCCCATCGTTTTCCACTTTTCAAGTATCATTATTATATTTTCTTTTTTTAATTTTAAAATTGTTATTGTGATGATGATAGGGCGTGGACAATGTAAATAACTTGCAGGGAAGAATTCCCTGTTTTGCGTTATTCACATCTTATCGACCCTTTTCGGTCGGTTATCCACACTACCTTTTCATCGCTTTTCCTGTTTTGCTATAATGGTTTACGGCATTTCTCGATGACGGGTTATGCACATCTGTTCACAAGTGCAAATTTAATAACTTTTTGCGAGATGCGATGTAAATAAGTGGAGAAAATCCAGTGGATTCTCTCATTATAAATTTGAGCGGTTGTGGAAAAGTTGAGCCGCTCTCGCCCTGCTGTGGATATTTATCATCCGCCTGTGAATAAAAAAGGAG